>CANGMV010000083.1 GCA_947454745.1 Bacteroidota bacterium
AATACTGCTAACTATTTAAGAGGTACAACAAATATTAATACAGGCACATCTACTCAAACATTGGGGATCAATTTAACCGGTTCTGTAGATGATTTCTTAGAGATGAATGTGAAAAATACAAGTGCAACTTCAAAATCTCAAAGTGGTTATAATGCAATGTCAGATGTTGGAGATGACTATAACAATTTCGTATGGATGGGTATTAACAGCAGTACATTCAGTAACACAACTGCCTATAATATTGGTGGTGCTAATGACGTAAGCTTTTTAGGAAAGGGTAATGATATGTATGTCGCGAATAGTAATAGTGCAAAATCAATCATCTTTAGTACCGGAGCGGCTTCGCCAACTTATTTTGCTGAGCGTATGAGAATTGCCCCTACTGGCAATGTGGGTATTGGAACGAATTCACCAACTACTACTTTGCACGTTGCGGGCTCTGTAAGAATTGTAGATAATAACCAAGGAGCCGGAAAGGTATTAACATCAGATGCAAATGGTTTAGCTACATGGCAAAATAGTGGTGGATCGGTAGTGACAATGAGCGCAACAGGAACAGCAACACCATCTGCAACATATATTATTTTTACAGGTTCTACTGCATTACAAACAATTACTATCCCTAGTGCCGTTACCATGGGAGCGGGTAGAGAAATTACCATTAAGAATGTAGCGAGTGTTTCTGTAAGCATTGCATCTGCTGGCGGAAATTTAATACAAGATAATTCAACCTTGAGTGCAACTTCTGCTGCATTAGGTATTGAGCCATCTAACAACTGGATGAAATTAATGTCCGACGGAACCAACTGGTATATTATTAGAGGATTGTTCTAGCCGGAATAAAAGTATTAACAATGAAAAAAGTAGTATTCATATTATTAGCTAGTTGTGCATTGTTTAAAGCCAGTGCACAAACAGGCATTGGAATTTCAAATCCCGATGCATCTGCTAAATTGGAAGTGAATTCTTCAACTAAAGGATTTTTGCCCCCACGTGTATCTTTAACAGCCACTAACTCGGCTAGTCCAACTACTTCGCCTGCTACAGGGTTGTTGGTATACAACACAGCAACAGCAGGCACAGCTCCTAATAATGTGGTGCCTGGTTATTATTATTGGAACGGAACTGTGTGGGTTAATTTTATTGCATCAAATACTTCTACAGGTTTAACCAATGATCAAACTGGAACATCCTATACTTTGACAAGTGCCGATAATGGGAAGGTTATTATTTTGAATAATGCAAGTGCCATCACAATTAACGTTCCGTATTTTTTTGTAGGTTTTAACTGTATGGTATTACAAAAAGGGACAGGACAAGTTACTTTGGCAATCAATGGAACCACAACTAATATTTACAATCGATATAATTTCACAAAAACGGCAGGGCAGTACTCTATATTAACATTAGTATGTACCGAAGCCAATAAATATGTTGCATCAGGCGACATGACAAATTAATTTGAATGCGATATTATATTACTATATTTTTAATATTCTTTTTTTATAATGTGCATGCGCAATTCTTAGCGCCGTATCAAGGTGTTCAAAATCAACCCAAAGTACAGTTTGATTATTGGGTATATAGTACGCATGCGGGTAATGGATCTTCGAATCAGTATCCAATTATACCAACTAATAAAGCAGATATGGATAATATCTTCAATACAAATAATAGTAATTCCACATTGTCAAAATCTGGAAGAACGAATTCGTCAAAAATATTAGATTGGCAATCAAGTACAGAATTAAATGCACTAGGTATTACACCACCCAACAGTGGCACTTATTTTGCCATCAAAGTGCAAGGAACTTTTATTCCTCTTGAATCCGGCATTTATACATTTACACTTGAATCGGATGATGCTAGTGATTTAACTATTAATGGAACTGCTATCATTACAACTTATCTTGGACAAGCAGTTCCTTCATTGGGTTCACATACTGGGACAATTAATGTAACTGCTGGGCAAAAATATTTATTTGAAGCAAGGATGCAACAAGGTGGTGGTGGGTATGGAATGAGAATGTATTGGAAGTCGCCTGTTCAAGCTGCAGCACCAAGTTCTTACACAAGCCTTTTACCTGCGAGTACTTATTATCAATCCTGGACACAAAACTTACAAGAAATGGTTACTAGTCCTGATATGGATGGCTCCTCTGCAGCAAAAGCCGCGCCGAGCGCTAAGTATCTTCAAAATGCATTTGGAAATTATAATGATGGGGCTTATTGGATTAACTTGCCCTATGTTGGCCCTACACAAATTTATTGTTTATTGAGTACGACAATTGACGGAGGCGGATGGATGATGATGATGAAAGCAACAAGGGGTACAACATTTTATTATGGAAGTACTTATTGGACTGCAGTTAATACTTTAAATCCTGCAAATTATAATAGGAGTGATGGTGATGCAAAGTTTGATGTAATGAATTATTATTATGCTAAAGATATGATGGCATTATGGCCAGATATTCCATGGAATACCAATTCTAGTACAACAGGCGGGAGCGTAAATACAAGTGGAGTATATAATAACTGGTGCTGGTTGCAGACTAATTTTAATAATGGCATTAGAATAACGCCAATTAATTTTTTCAATAGCGCAAGTAAATTATTTTTTGGTGATGCAAAAAGTTATTCAGGATGGAATGGAGGCGTATTTAGTTCTCAAACATCGGTAAAGTTTTACGGTTTTAACTATACAAACGCTTCAAACGCACAAGTGAGATGGGGTTTTGCTTTTAATGAAAATGCGCCACTTGCCTTATACCCAAATGGAGATGAAGGATCAAATGATGTATCTGGAGGAATAGGCATGAATTACGGAAGTTATTCAGCTGGTGATTATATTGGTTGTTGTCAGGACTTCTATGGGATTAATCGTACTGCAAGAGTAGAAATATATATAAGATAATGAAAAACTGTAAAAAAATAGTAAGGACTAAACTGCTTTTAATAGTGATGCTATTATCGAGTAGTATACTAAATGCGCAAACCGGTATTGGCACCACTACGCCTGATGCTTCGGCTAAGCTTGAAGTGAGTTCTTCTAAACAAGGTTTCTTACCTCCACGTGTAACTTTAACTGGTACAAATGACAATACCACTATAAAAAATGCAGCGGGCACTTCAATATCACCAGCAATAGGGTTGTTGGTATACAACACAGCAACAGCAGGCACTGCTCCATATAATGTTGTGCCAGGATATTATTATTGGAATGGTAGTGCTTGGATTCAGATTGCAAATGGATTAATTATTGATAATAGTAAAACTGCAGGTTTTACATTGGCATCCACTGATAACAATAAAATATTTTTAATTACATCGGGAACAGCCGTAACAGTTACTGTTCCCAATACTTTGCCCGTTGGATTTAGTTGTCAGGTAATTCAGGGAGGAGTAGGTACAATTTCGCTTGTAGGCTCGAGTGTAACGCTTAACTCTTCAAATGGACTTACCACAAGAGCTACTAATAGTGTCATTGGTTTAATTATGAATACATCCACAACGGGATTTGTAATGGGAGATAGTATTTTTTAAGATGAGAAAATTAATTTACATATTATTTTTGTTGACGGGTTTCTTTGAATCGATTCATGTAAATGCACAAATTGTATCAAAAAATATTGCTCTAATAAAGCCACTTGGTATAAACACACAAGTCTTTTCTTATACCGGTGCTATTCAACAATTTATTGTACCTAATAGAGTTACTTCCATTCAAGTGAACGCAATTGGAGCAAAGGGAGGAACAGGTGGAAATGGACAACCTGGTGGAGCAGGGGGTAATATCACAACTACACTAAATGTAACTCCTGGTCAAGTATTATATATTGTTGTAGGTGGCTATCCAGGTCAATCAGCAACTGCTAAATATGGTTTTGGGGGTAATGGAGGCGTAACAAATATCGCAACTTATTATGGTGGTGCGGGAGGAGGTTTATCGGGTGTGTTTACTTCTAGTTCGCCTGCTGTTTCGAATGCTTTAGTTGTTGCTGGTGGCGGCGGTGGCGGAGCAGGTCATGCAACTGGAACAGACTATTCAGGAGGTAACGCAGGAAATAATGCAACCGGAACTTCGAATGATGGTAATGAAGCTCCACTTCCTAAGTCAAGTTATGTAACAAGTGGGAGAACGCAAGTTGGTTATGCAGCAACTACATCAGCTGCTGGTGTTGCTGGATATGCATTTGATGATTTTGCAAATAATACTGGTACAAGTGGTAACGATATAATTGGCGGTAAAGGTGGTGGTTCGGGTAATTGGTTAGGTGGCGGCGGTGGTGGAGCTGGTTATTATGGCGGTGGAGGAGGTGCTGGTGGTGGAGATGCGAATGGTGGAGGTGCTGGTGGTGCAACAAAAACCACTTCTGGTTTTAATTCATTTGGAATACTGAATACAACTGGTGATGGAAGTTTGTCAATTACTTGTTTGTATAATTCTGGATTGGTATTTCAATTGGATGCAAGTAATAGCTCAAGTTATTCAGCTAGTTCTGGATCTGTTTGGAATGATTTAGTTGGAACAAATAATGCCACTTTATTTAACACTCCTAGCTTTAACAGTCCATCCATTGGATTAACATTTAATGGCTCAAGTCAATATGGAAGTATTCCTTCGGTTAGTGGCATAACTGATTTTAAAAACACACAACAATATAGTGTTGAAATTTGGTTTAATCCTTCAAGTGGCCAAGCAACAGTTGGAGAAGCTGAATTATTGGAAAAGTGGAACAAGAATAATGAGTCAAGATATCCATTTACAATTAGATATAATGAAAGCACAAGTAGTATGACAGCAGCATGTTATGATGGTTCAACTTATCTGCCTGCTACTATTTCTGGATTCCCTGTAAATACATGGAAACAAATAGTTGCAGTTTATGATTTTGTAAGTAAAACACTCACTGTATACAGAGACGGTGTCTCTGCTGGAAGCGCAAGTTTAAATAATATTAATCAAGTTAGTAACACTAGCCCAATTGCTATTGCAACTAGATTACAATCAACTGGAGCAGCCCAAACTAATATTATTTTCAAAGGAACAATTGGAATAATTAGAATTTATAATATAGCATTAACCGCTCCTCAAGTTCAACAGAATTTTAATGCAAATAAGACAAGGTTTGGATTATGATAAATTCTGTGCAATGATGTAGCAGGTTATACCAACAATTTCATCTCCATCGAAAGGTTATTATAACTAGTGCTTCAACGCGCCCACATTGCTTGAGAAAATCTTCACGGCAATGGCTAAAAGAATGACGCCAAAAAATTTACGCACGGCGAGTAAACCTCCTGGCCCTAATAACTTTTCAATCCAACTTAAGGATTTTAATACAATATAAATAATGGCAAGGTTGGCTACAATGCCCAACAAAATATACATTTCTTCAAAGTTTGCTTTTAAGGACATGATGGTAGTAAGGGTTCCGCTTCCAGCAATAATAGGGAAGGCAATAGGGACAACTGTACCAGAATGTGCATCCTTATCGCCCTTAAATATTTCATGACCCAACACCATTTCTAGTCCCAATAAAAAAATCACAATCGATCCGCCAACGGCAAATGATTTTACATCCAAGCCCAATACTTTTAAAAAGGGTTTGCCCAAAAACATAAAAGCAATCATAAAGGCGCCGGAAATAAGGGTCACTTTGAATGATTTAATTCCACCCATTTTTTCTTTCATCGAAATCAACAAAGGGATAGAACCCACAATATCAATTACGGCGAACAAAGTAAAAATAACGGTGACTAATTCATCAAAATG
>CANGMV010000084.1 GCA_947454745.1 Bacteroidota bacterium
GCACCAGTTACACCTGTCCATTTTCCTTTTAAAGCCGGGTCTGTATCCGGATTCGCACCTAATTGATCGGTTCTTGTCACACCAGGATAGGTTAAATAAATGGGTGCTTCTTTTGTGCCTAAACACAATAAAGACCCTTTCACACCTAATCCAACTGGCACACCTGCAGTCCCTGTAAAGTTAACAGTTACGCCTGGTTGAATAATTAAAGTATCACCCGTATTAACAAAAATATCGCCACTTACTGTATAAGTTTTTCCCGCTAACATGGTTCCTTTAATGGCTCCTGATAATGGTGCCGATTCGCTAATTGGGGAAGCAGGTACAATTACCGCTTGCCAAAGATCTTTTGTTTCTTCCGATTTAGTACAAGACGCAAGGCCTATTACTAAAATCGCTATTAAATAACTGAACTTTTGTTTCATTATATAGAATTGATAGTATTATTAAAGTTTAAAACGGATTCCGAATAAATAGGTAGTTCTATAGTAATCTTTTTGAATGATGATTCTATTTGCCGGATCTGTTTGTAAAGCCAATGCTCTTGAACCACTCGCTGCCATATAGCCATTATATGATTGGTGCAATGACAATTCCATCGGTGCATCAGTTAGGTTGTTGATTTTACCGTAAAACGAAAAATGTTTGCCGAATCGTTTTTCAAAAGAAAGGTCTAACTGAGTTGTTGGTGACTGCCAGTAATTTAAGCCAGCATAAGGGCTAACAAAGCTGATACGTTCTCCTGTATAAACAACTGCAGTCTGGAAGTCAAACCCGATTTTTGGATTCTTGTATATGAAAGATAAATTCCCAACATGATTAGATTGCCCTTGTAAAGGTCTTGTTTCAGAAACACGCTTTGATACAATTTGACCTGCATTGTTACGGTAAGAGAATATTAAACTATCATTCGTGATACTAGAATTTGTATAGGTATAATTAGCAGAAATTCCGAAAGATCCAAAGAACTTTGCAGCAACCGCTTCAAAACCATAGTTAGTAGCTTTACCAATATTCACTGGTTGCAAATACAAACTATTTACGTTTTGTGGTTTTACTGCAGAAATTTCAATTGGGTTTTGAATATCTTTATAAAATCCACCTAATAATAATTGATCAGAACCCTTACTATACAATTCATAACGAATGTCCAAATTGTCTGCAACTGTATGTTTTAAATTTGTTGGATCACCAACTTCTTTAAAAAATTCTCCATCGGCGCCATCAGGAATTAATTCAGAAAAACCAGGACGTGCAATGGCTCTGTAATAAGCAAAACGTAAATTTTGATTCGGTGTTAATGCATATTTAATTTGAGCGCTTGGCAATAAATCTGTGTATTGAATTGTACCAGATTTAGCTTGAACATCCTTGGTTAACAATGTTTCATAATGTTGGTTGGTATTTTCTGCTCTCACACCACCTAACAATTCAAAATTGTTTGACAAGTTCCATTTACCCTGCAAATAACCCGCAGTAATTTTTTCTTCAAAAGTATAGTTGTTGCCGTTTAAGCTTGGGGTACCATTACTAATTGGATTGAATAAGAATTGTGCAGTATTAATTGTATTATAAGCTGCTCCTAATACTGGATTCAAAGAGTAAGCAATATAGTAGTTGTCTCGATTTTTGTCTCTATACAAACCACCTGCTTTCAATTCAATATCTCTATTAAATAAAGAAGTGTTTTTTGTATAATTTAAATAAGCAGCAACATCTTTGTCAGAATTACTTGTCCAAATTCTCGACATAGATTGTAATTTGTCTATGGTTAAACTTGTTGGAATAATCGGATATTCATGTGTGTAAGTAGATTGATCCGGTGTTTTACTTTTTGCTAAAGAATAAACTAATGACCAATCTAAACGATCAGTGTTGCTTAGTTTATGTTCCCCTTGTAAAGTAGTGCTGTTAATAGACTGGAAAGTCCATTGACTTCTTGTTGACTTGTTAATTAACGAGTTTAATGCAACGGTATCCCAAATAAAACGAGTTTGATAGTCATCTAAAAGTACGTAGGTATTAAATAATGAAATTTTATTGTTCTTATTAATACGATAGTCCAATTTAGCATTCAATCCTTTTCTTTGGCTTTGAACAGAATATTGTCTTAATTGTAAATCAGAGAACAATGGAATATTGTTTAAGCCTGGTTGAGAGTTTGGTAAAAAGAAATTTGAAGTAGTGCCGCGAAAAATATTTTGATAGCTTCCAGAAACTACAAATCCAAATTGTTTATCCTTGCCAAATCTATTCCCCACAGTTAAGCCCATAGTTGAGTTTACTGGATTAGATTTTTCATTGTAATTCAAATGCGCAACAGGTAAATCATTTAAATTGGCTACATAAGTACTTCCGAATCTTTGTGCAGGAGAGGAATGAGCCATTGTACCATTATCAAATTTGCTAAATTTTTGATCTGGAAATGAAGTATTAAACCCGCCGGCAACATTACCTTGAACCAATAAACGATCAGGTGCGTCTTTCATTACTAAATTAATAGTACCTCCAATAGCATCACCTTCCATACTAGGTGTTAAGCTCTTACCTACTTCTAAACGCTCTAATAATTCCGAAGGAAATAAATCCAATGGAATAAAACGATTTTTATTATCAGGGCTAGGAATTTTAATGCCATTCAC
The DNA here is from genome assembly GCA_947454745.1 of Bacteroidota bacterium. Lineage (GTDB taxonomy): Bacteria > Bacteroidota > Bacteroidia > Chitinophagales > Chitinophagaceae > Sediminibacterium. The sequence continues at coordinate 2,643 of CANGMV010000084.1, forward strand.
TAAAGTGTTAATGTACCTTTTTTCCATACCTCTAATAATTGGGTACCTAGCTTCACCAGAGCCACTTTTTTCAATAGTTACCCCACTTACTCTTTGTAATGCATTGGCAACAGTGATATCCGGTAATAATTGAATATTTTTTGAAGACAACACATTAATAATAGGATCAGCTACTTTCTCTAATCTTCTTACCGACTTATCATTGTCTTTATTTGATGAACTAACTGTTACAGAACTTAATGCAGAGGCTGTTGATTCTAAATTGATATCTACTACTTTAATATCATTAGCATTATTTAATTGAACTTCTCTTGCATCAGCCTTATAACCTGCATAAGTTACTTTTAAGGTATACTTCCCTGCACTTATATTTTTAAAATGATAAGTTCCATCAAGTTTAACCATTAAAGTTCTGTTATTTACAGAAATTGTAGCACCTACTAAAGGCTCACCATTACCTGCATCAACAACTCTACCTTTAATGTCCCCGGCAAAACTGTTAATTGTAAATAATAGTAAAATTGGGAGCATAACGCATGAAAAATTTCGCGTTAAAGATTTACCACTCATGTCAAATTATTTAATGAATGGCGAAAATAGTGTCTCAAGAAGGCTAAACAAATGTTTACACATTATGCCTAAGTGAATTTATTGTTACCGAATAGTTAACTGATTACAAGCTTAAGTAAAAATTAATATGGTATTTTAATGCTAAAAATTCATTCATCTATTATAATTTCCGACTATCCTAAATTTAAAGGCAGTTTTGTTTATTTTACAATTTCAAAACTATCTACCACCTTCTCTTCGGAAGTGATTTGTTGCAATTTTAAGTTTTTCCCATTCACTTGCACAAACGATAAACTATGTGCTGTTGAGAAAAATTTAGCAGTGAATTTTTGCCAAGAGTCTGGATCATTTGTTTGTTCAGGATTATATAAATCAGCCCCACCAGCTCCAGTAACAATATAAATTACACCTTTTGGTTTTTTGTTTTTAACGCCATCAAAAGTCTTATCCAATGTCCATTTTCCATTTACAACTCTTCCACGTAGTGATTTATTATCTTTCCCTCCAACTAATAAAGTTCCTTTACGATCAGGTACAAATGTTAAAGGATATGACCTTTGATAATTATGTACATGACCATTAAATACAATATCAACTTTGCCCGCTTCAAAAACCGGAGATAGTAATCGCATTTGCTGTTGCTCAAAATGTTCTCTCGATGAATTAAAGCCAGGATGATGGTACATCACAAATCTCCAAGTAGCATTGGATGCATTCTGTAAATCCTGTTTTACCCAATCTAATAATTCTTTATTTGTCCAGTCAACATAAGTATCGGCATCAATTACCAACCAATGTGCATTTCCATAATCATAAGAAAAATGATTCATTACTGGATATGCTTTCCCTGCTGCAGTCAAGAACGCATTTTTATTGGTCTCATTGGACTTAAAAGTTGGATATGCATTTGAAAAATCAGCTACTCTAGGCCCGTTCAATGGCTGAGCCCAAAAGTAATAATATGCCAAGGCGTCTGGATATCTATCTAAATCATTATTGTCTGCATCGTGATTTCCTACGGCAGCAATGAATGGGATTTTACGCATCAATGGCGCGCCATTGCTATCAGCTATATCTGCATTGTAAATTGGCCAAAACTTTTTAGTATATTCAGAAACTAAACCATTGTCATAAACAATGTCTCCAGGGACAGCTACCAAATCAGGATTTAAGGAATAAGCGATATTCGCTAATTTTTTTTGATCCAATTTTTCAGCGCCAATATCGCCAATGGCAACAAAACTATAGGATTGAGATGCGGATTTAGGCGCGTTTGCTTCTGATGCAAATACAATTTTATTATCCTGCAATACTCTATATTTAAAAACTTTACCCGATTCTAAATTAGTTAAATTGGCATGGTAAACCGAAAAGGGATTGACATTCTTTACGTTCACATGATTCACACTATAGTTATTCGATTTTATCCAATTTTCATTAGAAGCTACTTCTACTTCCCATTTAGAAGTAGTATCGGATGTATGCCATAATAATGCTAAAGAACTAGCATTCGCTTCATAGCCAACTTGCAAATACGGTTTTACTAAGAAACTATTTTGTGATTGGGCAATACATGGTAATAACAATAGAAAAATGATTGCTATTCGTTTAAAATTCTTTGTCATTAAAATCAATTAAAAGGGCTATAATAAATGAAACAACAATGGCTTTTCAGACCACTTATTTGTTTCTACAATCCAAGTGCTTGTATGTTCTTTGATATTTGTAAGTATATCCCATGCTGCTTGCATTTGGGCTTTTTTTAAGGCAATATTTTTAAACTCCTCATTATTAATCACTTTGCCAACTATCTGACCATTAATTAAATAAGCAGTTTTATTAAAAATCTTTCCAATTACATTTTGTTGTCGTCCAAAAAAACAATCTCCAATCAAAATACCTAGCACTTGTTCTTGAGCCAAATCCATGATCATCATGTTTTGGATATGGGCAACCTTCTCTCCTTTCTGATTCAAAATAGTATACATAATTATTGTTTATTGGCAGTGTTGATAAGTATATCTACAATTTGTGCCGTGGTGTGTGTAAGGTTTAATTTAACTGGTTTTTTTACATTGACCCATTCTTGAAAGTGTTGCGCAAAATGTTGGTCTATTTTTTTCAACACCATTACGCCTTTTTTTGAAAGTGCCACCGAATTACATTCCTGCTCATAATGATGCATAATAGGTATACTAAGTACTTTTTTGTTCATATACATGGCTTCGGCAGGAGTTTCAAAACCACCCGCGGTAATAATGCCATAGCAACGAATCATACTACTAGTAAACTGTCTGTTATTAATTGGATAGTACGTAATATTATTTTTACATACAATTCCTGTTACTTCTTTTGTAAACACTTCAAAATGATACTTGTTTTGTTGTAACAAATGTGGTTCTAAAATAGAAATAGAATA
>CANGMV010000085.1 GCA_947454745.1 Bacteroidota bacterium
AAAAAGATGGCCTTAATGCCTTGCCATAATATGTTTCAATTTTATGTGGCGGATGGGAAATTAAGTTGTCAATTGTATCAACGCAGTGCAGATGTTTTTTTAGGCGTGCCATTTAATATTGCTTCATATGCTTTATTAACCATGATGATTGCACAGGTTTGCGATTTGGCATACGGCGATTTTGTGCACAGTTTTGGTGATGTGCATTTGTATAATAATCATTTTGAACAAGCTGAATTGCAATTGTCTCGAACTCCTTTTCATTTGCCAGCAATGAAAATCAATCCCGATGTTAAGGATATTTTCTCCTTTCAGTTTGAAGATTTTAGTTTAGAAAATTACGAGTGCCATCCTGGTATTAAAGCACCAGTGGCGGTATAATAAATAAATTATGAGTATGAATATAACCCTAGTAGTTGCAGCGTCTCAAAACAATGCCATTGGTAAAGACAACCAATTGCTATGGCATTTGCCTAAGGATATGCGCTTTTTTAAAAACACTACTTGGGCATTGCCTATTTTGATGGGGCGTAAAACTTTTGAGTCCATGGGTAGCAGATTGTTGCCAGGAAGGCTCAATATTATTTTAACACACCAACAAGGATTGAAAATTGAAGGCGCCGAAGTAGTCAATTCATTGCAAGCAGCAATTGCATTGGCGACAAAAAATGATTATAAAGAATTGATGGTGATTGGAGGGGGGCAAATTTATGAAATGGCATTGCCATTAGCGAATAAGGTTTGGTTAACGCGTGTACATACGCAAATTGAAGGGGATACCTTTTTCCCTATTTTAGGAGCCGAATGGACAATGCAATCTGTCGAATCTCATGCTGCCGACGAAAAGCATGCTTTTGCATTTGATTTTGAATGTTGGCAAAGAAAATAATTTATGTATTCATCTTTCACCCTTCTCAAAAAATATTTTCAGTATTTACTAAAGTCGTCTAATGGCAAAGGCCACGGTGTGCATTCTCCTTTTGTATTTACTTTTATTAAAGAAGTATTGAATAAAAATGTGCAAGGAAACATGATTCCTGCTATTGAAAATCGTCGCGTGCAATTAATGGCCGACGAGCAATTGGTGCAGGTATGGGATCGAGGTGCCGGTTCACGACAATCCGCTGGTACACATAGAAAGGTGAGTGCAATTGCCAAAGCCGCCTTAAAGCCTAAAAAGTATAGTCAATTATTGTATAAAATTATTGCTTATTATAAGCCAGCTCAGGTTTTGGAAATGGGTACTTCACTTGGCATTACTACTTGCTATTTAGCTGCTGCGAATGCGTCGGCCAACATAGTCACCATGGAAGGTGCGCCCAATGTAGCGCAAATTGCTAGGCATACATTTTCGGATTTAGGATTGAATAATATTAATTTGATAGAAGGTGACTTTGAGGAAACACTTCCGAATTATTTAAATTCAATTGATTCTGTTGGCATTGCATATGTAGACGGCAATCATAGATACGCACCAACGATGCGTTATTTTGAAAGTTTATTACAAAAATCAAATGACGAATCTATTTTAATATTTGATGATATTCACTGGAGTGCCGAAATGGAGCAGGCCTGGGAGGAGATAAAAAATCATGAAGCCATTACATTGACTTTTGATTTATTTTTTATCGGATTGGTGTTTGTGAGAAAAGCGCAAAAAGAAAAAGAACATTTTATTATTCGCTATTAATTTAAAAGTAATTGTTACCTGAATCATTTTTAAACTCATTGAAAGGCTTGCCCGGATTTAATAAAGAAAGCTTTGTGCGTGTGCATGATTTAGGGGCACAAGTAACATCCTTGAGATTAAATCCTGCTAAGCCAATTGAGGTCTCACAGCATGCTTTTTTAAAAAGTACAACACCAATACCATGGTGTGCAAATGGATATTATTTATCGGAACGCCCTTCCTTTGTAACAGATCCGCTATGGCATGCAGGGGCTTATTATGTGCAGGAAGCAAGTAGCATGTTTATTCAAACAATATTGGATCAGGTCATGCCACAAGCCAAGGGTAAAATCGCTTTGGATTTGTGTGCAGCACCAGGGGGGAAGTCTACATTACTAGCAAGTCATTTTAAGCAAGGATTGGTTGTGGCGAATGAAACCATTAAATCGAGGAATGCCATTTTAGTGGAAAATATTACTAAGTGGGGATCAGATCATGTGGTGGTGACACAAAACGATCCATCACATTTTAAAGCGCTTCCACATTTTTTTGACCTTTTGTTAATTGATGCACCCTGCAGTGGTAGTGGCTTATTTCGTAAAGATCCTACTGCTATTAATGAATGGAGTGAAGAGGCGGTGCAACATTGTAGCACAAGACAAATTAGGATTTTGGAGGAAAGTATCGATACATTAAAAGAAGGAGGCTATTTGATCTATTCCACCTGCTCTTACTCCTTTGAAGAGGATGAAAAAATGATGGATGCAATTGCTGCTATGCCTGGGATGCAAAATTTCAGTTTAACTATTCCAGCTTCATGGAATATTGTTGAAACGGAAAGTCCATTACATCATGCAAAAGGATATCGTTTTTATCCTGACCAACTTGAAGGGGAAGGTTTTTTTGTAACTGTGTTTCAAAAAAAAGCTGCATTGAACGGAGGATGTTATACTGCCGATTTTAAATGGACCCCTATCACAAAACAAGAGCAAGCTGTTTTAGCTACACATTTTGAATTCCCAAGTAATTATATTGCTATAAGCCACCAAAATACATTGCTAGCAATTCCTGAATTTTTTGAAACTGCAATTCGGGCATTGTTAAAAAACATGTATGTAAAAAAACTAGGTATTGATATTGGTGCAATTAAAGGCAAGGATTTGATTCCTGCCCATGCATTGGCCATGAGTGATTGGTCTCATTTGCCATATGGTCGTATTGAAGTTGACCTTGCAACTGCGCTCCAATATTTAAGAAGGGCCGATTTGGTACTTGAGGGAAATAAAGGTTGGCAAGCCATATGTTTCCAAAATGTACGGCTGGGCTGGGCAAAATTACTACCCAACCGAACGAATAATTACTATCCAACTGAATGGAGAATATTGAAATACTAAACTTTACACATTAGTTATATTTATAATTTAATATTTTATCTTTTTCTTTGCAATCCATTTTTGTACCTTTGCACCATGTTTAGAAAGTGGATATTGTCATTATGCTTATTGATTGGTCTTATGGCCAATAATGCTGCAATTGCTGCAAAGCATAAGCCTGTCAAAAAGCAGGCTACACATGTTAGTGTTAAGCATGACAAAAAAAGCAAGTCTAAACACAGTGCCAAAACAAAACAAGGTACTAAGCAAGGCAAGAAAAAAGGAAAAAAAACGAATAAAGGGAAAGCGAACAACCAATCGGATGTAAGTACTGAGCAAGTTTCGAATGAGGCTGGCGAAAAAACGATAGCGGCTCCTTTACAAATGATCGCACAAAACAAAGAGAAGTCAAGAATTAGTGACAGTGTACATAAAACAGTTTTTGCGAATGTAAATAAGGCAGATGAAGAAGGTTATTTTGCATCGATGTTTACTGCTCAAAAAAAAGCAGCCAATTTTCAGACATTAGAAGGTACAGCTGCTGTGTTTAAAAGCATTAGCGGATGGGAGGATAAAAAGTTTTATGTGTTAACGAATCAACTTCCGGTGGGCACGCTGGTTCGAATTACTACATCTGATTTAAAAAGCATTTGTGCAAAAGTGATCAATGTATTACCAGAAATGGGCAATGCAGTTCAATATCGTTTAAATGATGCTGCTGCTGCAATTTTAGGCATCACCAACAAGACTTTCCAGGTTTCTGTTACGTATTAATTATTATTTATGAAATGTAAATTATGTGTATGCCTTTTATCAATGGCATTGTTTTTTGTGAGTTGTGCGCAACAAAGTCAACAAGGCACTTTGGCTACAACCCTTTCAGCAAAAGCTTTTCAAATAGAAGTACAAAAGCCTAATACGCAAATATTAGATGTGCGCACTGCAGGTGAATTTCAGGGAGGTCATATTGCCAATGCATTGCAAGCCAATTGGAATGACCAAAGCGAATTTGAAAACCGAACCCAACACTTAGATAAAAATAAAACCGTGTATGTGTATTGTCAAGCAGGAGGAAGAAGCGCTGCAGCACAAGCCTATCTTATTAATAAAGGATTTAAAGTAATTAATTTAGAAGGCGGAATGAGTAATTGGAAAATGAATGGAATGGCAGTTGAAGGAAACGCAAACACAACTCAAATGCTTGTTTCGGATTTTGACAAAGTAATTGGTTCCAACAAATTAGTTTTAGTAGATATTGGTGCAAGCTGGTGTCCTCCTTGTCGTAAAATGGCGCCAACGATTGAAAAAATCAAAACACAGTTTGCTAAGAAACTTTATTTTTTAGCAGTTGACGGCGGAGTGGATATGGATGTAATGAAACATGTACAATTTGAAACCTTGCCTACTTTTATCATTTATAATAATGGCAAAGAAGTGTGGAGAAAAACGGGCATTGTTCCTGAAGCAGATTTTATTCAGGTTTTCGATAGCCTCTTAAAAAATCAGCAATAGGCATTCTCTTTTTCCCTTCCCATTGTATATCATTCAATACAAGATAGCCGTCCTTGCATGCAAATTTTGCAAAGCTTTTCCCGTCGGTTACAAATGTCCCCGGGGCTTCTTTAGGATTTTCATGCTCAATAAGGGTGCTATATAATTTTACAATCTTACCGTCCACTTTGGTAATGGCGCCTGGGAATGGAGCAAGCCCACGCACATGATTGTGTATATTTTGAACAGGAGCTTCCCAATTAATTTCACAGTCCTTGGTGAAAATTTTTGGAGCATGTTTTATTTGACTTTCATCAGCCACTCCAATTTGAGGTTGAGATTGAATATTGCCCGCCACTAAACCTTGTAATGTTTTTACCAATAATTGAGCACCTACTTCCATCATGGTATCATGCAATTCACCTGCAGTCATATTTTCGGTAATGCCTATACGGTCTTGTAATAATATATCGCCTGTATCAATGGCATGTTGCAATTGAAAGGTAGTAACCCCAGTTTCTTTTTCCCCATTTATAATTGCCCAATTAATTGGGGCAGCCCCACGATATTGAGGCAATAAGGACCCATGCACATTTAAAGTGCCCATGGGTGGATATGACCATATTTTTTCAGGCAACATTCTAAAAGCTACCACCACTTGTAAGTCGGGCTTCCAAGCACTTAGGGCCTCAAAAAACTCCGGAGCTTTCAATTTTTCGGGCTGTAATAAAGGTAAATTATGGGCCGAAGCAAATTGTTTTACCGCACTCTGCTGTAGCTGCATGCCTCTGCCACCGGGCTTATCAGGCGCGGTAACCACTCCAACTACGTTCATTTTTGCAGCTAATAATGCATTCAAAGAGGCCACTGCAAAGGCAGGGGTTCCCATAAATACGATTCTCGGTTTTTTGTCCATAGGGCAAAGTTAGTTTATCTGCCATAATTATGTACTTTTGCCCTTTGTGCCCTAGGCGCTTTATTTAAAAAATACAATATGCAACAAGTAACAAAAGGAGATACCATTCAAGTGCATTATCATGGTACTTTAACTAATGGCGAAGTT
>CANGMV010000086.1 GCA_947454745.1 Bacteroidota bacterium
CAGTTTCTTACCTTTGGGGACCTTAAAAAACCTTACAAATATAGCTTTTAAGGGGAACAAAGCCTAAAATATAGTCACATGATGAAGAGTTCAGAAATTAGACAGCAGTTTTTAGATTTTTTTGCATCAAAAGGGCATGCCATTGTACCATCGGCACCTATCGTTGTAAAAAATGATCCTACCCTTTTATTTACCAATGCGGGTATGAATCAGTTTAAAGATTATTTCTTAGGCAACCAAACACCTGCACATACTCGTATTGCTGACACGCAAAAATGTTTACGTGTAAGCGGCAAACATAATGACTTGGAAGAAGTGGGTGTAGATACTTACCACCATACCATGTTTGAGATGTTAGGCAACTGGAGCTTTGGTGATTATTTTAAAGGAGAAGCGATTGAATGGAGTTGGGAATTATTAACCAAGATTTATAAAATAGATCCATCAAGATTATATGTAACGGTATTTGAAGGCGACCCTTCAGAAAATTTACCTCAATCAAGTGAGGCATTAAGAGAATGGAAAAAATGGGTACCAGATGAAAAAATTATTTTCGGTAATAAGAAAGATAATTTTTGGGAGATGGGTGATACAGGACCTTGCGGACCCTGTAGTGAAATACATGTAGACATGCGCCCTGAATCGGAAATTGCGCAAATACCTGGAAGAGATTTAGTGAACAAGGACCATCCTCAAGTAATTGAAATTTGGAACAATGTATTTATCCAATACAATCGTAAAAAAGACGGTAGCCTAGAAGCCTTGCCTAATAAGCATGTGGACACAGGTATGGGTTTTGAAAGATTGGTGCGTGTGATTCAAAACAAAACGAGTAACTATGATACTGATGTGTTCACAGGTACGATAAATGAAGTTGCAAAAATCACAGGACAAACTTATGATTTTAGCGATAGCAAACAAGCTGTTGCTTTTAGAGTAATTGCCGATCATATTCGTGCCATTGCTTTTACCATCGCCGATGGACAACTGCCAGCCAATACAGGTGCAGGTTATGTGATTAGAAGAATTTTAAGAAGAGCGGTAAGATATTACTATTCCTATTTGGATTATAAGCAGCCATTGCTGCACCAATTAATGCCTTTATTAGCGAAACAATTTGAACATGTTTTCCCTGAGTTAAATGGTCAATTGGAATTTGTGAGTAAAGTAGTGAAAGAGGAAGAAGAAGGATTTTTAAGAACATTGGAAAAAGGATTAAAAAGAATTGACGATATCACAAGCACACATGCCAAAGGACAAACCATTGAAGGAAAATTAGTGTTTGAATTATTTGATACTTTTGGATTCCCTGTGGACTTAACAAGATTGATTGCGAGTGAACATGGATTGAATGTAGATGAAGCGGGTTTTGAAAATGAAATGCAGCAACAAAAAAATAGAAGTCGAGCTGCCACTGCCATTGATACAGGTGATTGGATTCAAGTAGGTGAAGATGTGGAAACGCAATTCATTGGGTATACCGATACATTTGCGGACACTAAAATAGTTAAATACCGACATGTAAAAGCAAAAGGAAAAGAAGCATACCAGTGGGTATTGGCTACCACCCCATTCTATGCTGAGAGCGGAGGACAGGTGGGCGATAAAGGTATTTTTGAATTTGAAGATGGCACGAAACTAGAAGTGACCGATACTAAAAAAGAGAATAATTTATTTATTCATTTTACCGATACTTTACCAAGTAAAATTGGCGCATCCGTAAAAGCAACTGTAGATGCTACACAAAGAAAGAACACCACAGTACACCACTCTGCTACGCACTTATTACATGCAGCATTGAGAACTGTGTTGGGAAAGCATGTAGCCCAAAAAGGAAGTTTAGTAAATGCAGAGCAATTGCGTTTTGACTTCTCTCATTTTGCAAAAATGACCGATGCCGAAATAGTAGCTGTTGAGAAAATGGTAAATGACAAGATCAAAGAAAATGTACCTGTTGTCATAAAAGAAATGAGCAAGGACGAAGCCATTGCATTAGGTGCAATGGCCTTGTTTGGAGAAAAATACGGCGACAAAGTGCGTGTTGTAGTAATGGACCCAGCATATTCCATTGAATTGTGTGGTGGTACCCATGTTGGACATACTCGCGAGATTGAACATTTCTTATTAAAAGCAGAATCCTCGGTAGCAGCGGGTGTAAGAAGAATAGAAGCAGTAGTAGGCACAGCAGCAAATGCATACTTAACGGAAGTAAAAGAAAAATTACACAAAAAAATTGTACAATTAACCGAAGCATGTGCAACAATTACCAATAAATTAGGCGTTCCATTTACTGCACCTGAGTGGAATGAAAACTCAAGCGTGGATGTTTTGAATGATACCATAGCCGATTTACAAGTAAGCCAAAAAGAATTGCATAAAAAATTAGAAAGCCAGGAAGCACAATTGGTAAACAGCTTGGTAGTAGAATATGCGAATAAATTTACTGATAAAAATGGCATCGCCTTTTTAGGTGCACAAGTGAATTTAAACAGTGCCGATAATTTAAAGAAGCTGGCTCAATTATTAAGCGCTACACAAACTCAAGCGGTGATCGTATTGGTAAACGCCATTGAAGGCAAAGCGGCCGTAGCGCTTTCCATTAGTGAAAGCCTAGTGCAAGAAAAAGGTTGGCAGGCCCCACAAATTATCAAGGACAAAATTGCCCCTTTTATTAAAGGTGGTGGTGGTGGTCAAAAAACCCTGGCATCGGCAGGCGGACAGGATACCTCACAATTGGACAAAGTCATTGAAGCGGTAAGCGAAATGTTATAATTTAACATTTCCGAAACATTTCGTAGTTAAAATATTTCCTTATTTTTGATCTACAAACTATTTCGTACAAAAACCATTTTTATGATAAAACAAATTGCCTGTGTACTATTATTAAGCACTGGAATCATCGCCAATGCGCAAACTAAGGATAGTAAGATTATTAAAAAATCTTCTAAAGCAAAAGTAATTAGTATTGACACGAATGTGAATGTAAACCTTGGTATTGATACAAATACCAATGTAAACATATCCATAGTGGTAGATGGTGATAAAATTACCATCAATGGAAAACCTGTCGACAAGAATGATCCTAGATTAACAAGAGATGCTAAATCATTTTTAAAGAAAGCCCATAAAGGGAAAGGAAATGAAAAGGAAATGTATGTTGAAGAGATCAATTCAGAAGCCGATCCGAATGAAATAGAAGAAGGAAGTGATGACGTTATGGATATGATGGCACCAGCTGTAAATAAAGCATTCTTAGGCGTAATCACAGAAGCCACAGAGCAAGGCGCTAAAATTAATGCTGTCAGCGATGCCAGTCCTGCACAAAAAGCAGGCTTGCAAAAAGATGATATTATTTTAAAAGTAAATGATACAAAAATTGATGGGCCAAGTGCGTTATATGAAGCAGTTGGCGCTTACAAACCGAACGATAAAATCACGGTATACTATTTACGTGATGCAAAAGAAAATAAAGTTGAAGTAGCATTAGCGAAAAATAAAGCAGCTGATGTAAATGGCAATTTGAATTTTAATGCTCCAAATAGCCAAATGCCGAACATGCGTCGTGGTTTTAGAATAAGTCCTGATCAAAATTTCAACTTTGAAATGCCTCAATTACAGGAATTAAATGGCTTTATCAGCCCAATCAATCGCAAACCAAAATTAGGAATTGCTATTGAAGATCTTGAAGTAGGTGAAGGGGTAAAAATCACCGACGTGCATGAAGGCTCAGCTGCCGAAAAATCTGGTTTAAAAAAGCATGATATTATCTTATCGGTGAATGGAAAAAAAATAAAAGATGTGGATGCCATAAAAGTTGAAACCAGTGCTGCTAGCGAAGGAACCACATTGCATTTACAAATAAAGAGAGACAAGGAAACGAAGACGATTGACTTAGTGATTCCTAAAAAGAAAAAAGCAGCCAATTTATAGTTATTTTTTAAAGAATATCGAATTCCCAATGCCCTCTAACCCCAATAGAGGGCATTTTTTTGTACTTTTACCCTATGGCAAATTCCGAGAAATACGAGGCAGTCATTGGCCTTGAAATACATGCACAATTATCAACTCATAGTAAGTTGTTTTGTGGGGATACAACTAGTTTTGGTGCAGCACCCAATACGCATGTAAGTCCCATTACATTAGGACATCCTGGTACTTTGCCAAAGACCAACGCTAAAGCGATTGAATATGCGATTAAAATGGGATTGGCTTGCGGTTGTACTATTGCCGAGGATAATTATTTTGCACGCAAAAATTATTTTTATCCCGACTTGCCAAAAGGGTATCAAACTTCTCAACATACAACTCCAATTTGTATAGGTGGACAGGTTAATATAAAAACAACTGAGGGTGAAAAAACCATTCAACTGAATAGAATCCATTTGGAAGAAGATGCAGGGAAAAGCATTCATGATATTTCTCCAACCGATACGCTAATTGATTTAAATCGTGCAGGGACACCTTTAATTGAAATGGTTACCGAACCCTGTATAAATTCAGCCGAGGATGCATTCTTATATGTCACCGAGGTCCGAAAATTAGTAAGATGGCTGGGTATTTGTGATGGGAATATGGAAGAAGGTAGTTTAAGATGCGATGCCAACGTATCGGTCCGATTAAAAGGAGAAACCACCTTAGGTACAAAAGTGGAAGTGAAAAATTTGAATTCAATTCGTAATATTAAAAAAGCAATTGAATTTGAAATTGACAGATTAATTGAATTGAAAGAAACCGGCGGTACAATCATTCAGCAAACCAGGAGTTTTGATGCAAGTAATGATACTACTTTTTCAATTCGTGATAAAGAAGATGCAAATGACTATCGTTATTTTCCTTGCCCCGATTTAGCTCCATTTCATTTAACAGCAGCATATATTAAAAGCATACAAGATCAATTACCTGCTTTACCAGCTACCTTAAAAAAAGAATGGAAATTAACGTATGGATTATCGGAATACGATATTGAACAATTATGTGAACATAAGGACGAAGCTGATTTTTATATTGCTTGGACCCAACAGACCCAACATTATAAAGCCGCAGCCAATTGGATTCTTGGTCCTATCCGAGAATACTTAAACGAAACCAATACCAATTATACTAGTTTACATATTGCCATTCCGTATTTAGTAGAACTTTTAGACATAGTTGAAAAAGGTGCACTTAGCTTTTCGGTTGCTACGAGCAAAGTTTTTAAAGGCATAATGGCAAATCCACTATCGCCTATATCCCCTTCACAATTTGCGCAGGACCATAATTTATTACAAACAAATTCAGCCGATGAAATTACCACTTGGGTAAACGAGGTATTGGCGGCTAATCCAGAAAAAGTAGCCGAATATAAGAAAGGTAAAAAAGGGTTAATTGGTTTATTTGTAGGCGAAGTGAAAAAGAAAAGTAAAGGCAAAGCAGATCCGAAAATTGCTACACAATTATTAGAAGAAAAATTATCATCATAAACAAACCACATGCGTTTAAAATCAACATTAGGTATTTTAACCATTGCTATTATAACATTAGCAGGTTGTAAAGGGAAAAACAGTGAA
>CANGMV010000087.1 GCA_947454745.1 Bacteroidota bacterium
GCGTGAAAGTGAACTTGGTGAACTAAAATGCTACCCTGGCAGATAAATTGTCCCCATTGACATGACAAATTCGTGGAAAAGTCAAATAGGCAGGTATTAGAGAATGGAACTATTTTTGAGGTATACAAGATATCCAATAACAAATTAAAAATAAATAATATGGCATTAGAATTTACAGATGCAAATTTTCAGCAAGTGGTAATGGAAAGTGACAAACTTTCTGTGATTGATTTTTGGGCAGAATGGTGTGGACCTTGTCGTGCAATCGGACCAGTTATTGAGGAATTAGCCGTACAATACGATGGTAAAGTAAACATTGGTAAAGTAAATGTGGATGTTAACCCTAACTTAAGTATGAACTTTGGCATTACTTCGATCCCAGCCATTTTATTCGTAAAAGGGGGGCAAGTTGTAGATAAGCAAATTGGTGCTGTACCTAAAGCGGTATTGGACAAGAAGATCCAGTCTCATTTATAATACTAAGTATTTAATATTTCAAAATCCCGTCTAGTCTTAAGATCAAACGGGATTTTTTGTGCCCAACACTTACTAATTAACAATTTATTAATTATCTTTCTGCCTTATAATAATTAACCATGGATAAATTTCAGGGCCTTATTGGGGTCGCTTTGATTTTAGCAATTGCATTTTTGTTTTCTAACAATAAAAAAAGAATCAATTATCGCTTGGTGGCAAGTGGTTTAGCATTGCAATTAGGAATCGGAATATTAGTTTTAAAAATCCCAGCTGTAACTAGTTTTTTTCAAATGCTAGGAAAAGGAATGGGCAAAATTGAGCAATTTTCTCGTCAGGGTGCAGCATTTGTATATGGCGGAATTTCAGCAACAACTCCTACCGGCCCTACCGATTTTACCAATGGAGGTTTTGTGTTTGCATTTAATGTTACCGCTACTATTATATTAGTATGTGTTTTAGTTGCCTTATTATATCATTTTGGTATTATGCAAAGAATTGTGGCGGTGATTGCAAAAGCCATGAACTTTATTATGCGTGTAAGTGGAGCAGAAGCCTTGAGTAATGTTGCAAGTGCATTTGTTGGTCAAGTAGAAGCTCAAGTTATGATTCGCCCCTATTTACCTACGATGACTAAAAGTGAAATTTTAGCAAGTATGAGCGGAAGCTTAGCTTGTATTGCAGGTGGTATTTTAATTGTATATGCAAATATGGGTGCACAAGCGGGAATGGATTTAGCCCCTAAATTAATTACAGCAAGTTTGATGGCTGCACCAGGTGCGCTTGTTATCGCAAAAATCTTATTTCCGGAAACTGAAGAATCTCAAACCATGGGTAAAGTGAAATTGGAAGTAAAAAGCCAATACAGCAATACTATTGACGCCATCACACATGGTGCAGGAGAAGGTTTTAAAATTGCCATGAATGTGATTGCCATGTTGATTGGATTTATAGCCTTAATCGCATTTATTGATTGGAGTTTATTAAAAATTGGACATGTATTCAATGCTCATTTGGACTTAAGCTTAAATTATGTTTTTGGTAAAATATTCTACCCTATGGCTTGGGCAATGGGTATTCCCAATGCGGATATTCAAAATGCGGCAACATTATTAGGTCAAAAATTAACCATTAACGAATTCGTTGCTTTTAAAAGTTTAACAAGTAAAGCTGTTCCTATTATAACTGAAAAAGGTTTATTTATAGTGAGTATCGCCATTTGCGGATTTGCGAACTTTAGTAGTGTGGGTATGTTAATTGGAGGCATTGGCGAATTGGTACCAAGTCGCCGTAAGGATCTTGCTGAATTAGGCTTAAAAGCATTGTTAGCGGGCACCCTAGCTTCGTATTTATCAGCTAGCATTGCAGGTATATTGATTGGCTAATTTTGTATGGTAATGCTTATAGATAATTCGTAACTTTGTACTCAAATAGAGCAGGTTATGAATACGAAGAACATACAAGTAATTATTGATGCCGAAAAAGACAGTCGTTTACAACAAATAGGAAATAAAGTAATTCATAATGAACGCCTTTCGTTTGACGAGGGCGTTTATTTATTTGAGAAAGCACCACTACCCTATGTTGGTGCATTAGCCAATTGGAAAAGAGAATCTTTACACGGCAACAAAACCTATTTCAATAAGAACTTTCATATTGAACCAACCAATGTTTGTGTATTCTCATGTAAGTTTTGTTCTTACTCCAAACTATACGCACACAAGGAAGAAGGATGGGAATTAACGATTGACCAAATGCTGAACATCGTTAAGTCTTATGATGGAAAGCCCGTAACCGAAGTACATATTGTAGGTGGCGTTCATCCTAAATTGACCTTGCCGTTTTTCTTAGAATTGATGCGTGCCATTAAAGCCCATCGCCCTGAATTACATATTAAAGCATTCACACCGGTTGAATTAGAATACATGTTTCGTAAAGCAAACGTTTCTACACAGGAAGGTATGCGCTTAGCACATGAAGCGGGCTTGGATTCATTACCAGGTGGTGGTGCCGAAATATTTCATCCAGAAATTCGTGAACAAATTTGTGCCGATAAAGCAACAGCCGATCAATGGTTGGAAATTCATAAAACAGCACATGAATTAGGCATGCATAGCAATGCTACTTTATTATATGGTCATATCGAAAAATTCGAACACCGAATTGATCACATGGAACGATTACGTCAATTGCAAGACCAAACAAAAGGCTTTAATACCTTCATCCCCTTAAAGTTCCGAAATGAAGGCAACGATATGAGTCATGTACCAGAATCAACTTTAGCAAACGACTTAAGAATGTATGCTGTGTCTCGTTTATACTTAGATAATTTTCCGCATGTAAAAGCTTATTGGCCAATGTTAGGTCGTGATGTAGCGCAGTTAACATTAAGCTATGGTGTGAATGATATTGACGGTACTATTGATGATACCACCAAAATCTATTCAATGGCTGGAAGTGAGGAACAAACACCAGCCATGACCACTGAACAATTGGTGAGACTCATAAAGCAAGTAAACAGACAACCAATTGAAAGAGGCACTTTGTATGATGTAATTAAAGATTATTCCAACCACGAATTTGTTGAAGGAGAATTGTAATTAACATTCAGCTAACGCAATAGGAATTTGAATGGCCAATCCGCCATCGGCTGTTTCTTTGTATTTAACACTCATATCCAATGCGGTATTCCACATGGTCTTAATGACTTTGTCCAAACTTACTAGTGCAAAATCGGGCTTACTTTGTAACGCCAATTGTGCAGCCGTAATTGCCTTAATAGCACCCATGGTATTGCGTTCAATACAAGGAATTTGTACTAATCCGCCAACTGGATCACAGGTTAAACCCAAATGATGTTCCATAGCAATTTCAGCAGCCATTAAACATTGTTTTTGATTGCCACCCAATAATTCAGTGAGTGCTGCAGCGGCCATGGCCGACGAAACACCAATCTCAGCCTGACATCCACCCATTGCAGCAGAAATTGTTGCCCCATTCTTAAATAATACACCAATCGCACTTGCCGTCATTAGGAATTGACGGATTTGTTCGGGTGTATTTTTATTACAAAAAAGTTGAGCATACATGAGTACGGCAGGTACTACACCAGCTGCACCATTCGTAGGAGCAGTGACCACTCTTCCAAAACTTGCATTCTCCTCATTCACCGCTAAAGCAAAACAACTGACCCAATCTAAAATATACTTAAAATCGGTTCCTCCTTTTTGAATTAAATTTTTCCACTCATCTACATTGCTAAATTGTGCATGCTTTAAAAGCTGATTGTTTAAAGCAAATGCACGACGTCTTACTTGTAACCCACCCGGCAAAACACCTTCGGTAGTACACCCTTTAAACATACATGCTTGCATGGTATCCCATATTGCATCGAGTTTAGTATTTAACAAAGCTTCGGAACAATTTGTCTTTTCATTCTCTTTAACAATTTCACTAATGTTCATACCTGTTTTAATGCACCAATGCAATAGTTCGTCAGTTGAATAAAAATCAAAAGGCACGTCTACTACATTGTCAACAATAGGATTAATCAGCGCTCCTTTTGTATTTTCATATTCAATAAAACCACCCCCGATGGAATAATAGGTAAAAGTATGCGTAAGTCCTGACTGTGAAATTAAAAATTGTAAAGCATTGGGATGATGTGTAAGCGATTGGTCTCTTAAAAAAATCACATCGGTGTCATAATTAAATTCAATTTGCTTATGCTCGTTTAAGTGCAATTGATGATTTGTTTTAATCATATCAACTTTATGATTAATTAAAGAAGTATCCGTAGTAATCGGATCCTCCCCCATTAATCCCATAAGTACTGCCATATCGGTTCCATGCCCCTTACCAGTTTTGGCTAATGATCCATACAACTTCACTTGAATTTGTTGAATATCCTTATTGCCAAATTGTAAGTCATAAGCATGCATACAATGCAAAGCTGCCACCCAAGGTCCCAAAGTATGAGAACTTGATGGGCCAACCCCGATTTTAAACATGTCAAAAACTGATATAAACTTTTCCATAATCTTAGACAAATGTATGTTAGTTTTTAATACATTTGGTAATGAAATTGTATATAATTAATGCTTTTCTCGTTTTGTTAAGCATCCCCACTGCTGCCCAGGTGAATGAACAATTTTTAGAGAAATTAATGCAACAAAAACCAGATCAATTTGGAGAAATTTTAAACCATCCAAATGAGTATCGTGTACAATTATTTTATACGCAAATTGATCGTGACAAAAATAATATTCCACACTTTAAAGAATATAGTTATAGACTAAACCCATCTGAATATTTTTATCCCGCTAGCACAGTTAAAATGCCCCTTTCCATTATGGCATTAGATAAAATAAATTCATTGGCTAAACCTGGATTGACAAAATCAACTACAATGTATTATGACAGTGTAGGTGGTAGGCAAGAAACTATTTACAATAATCCTTACGCTCAAAATGGGAGGCAAAATATAGAACAAGCCATTAAAGAAATTTTTTTAGTAAGCGATAACAATGCAGCAAATAGACTATTTGAATTTATAGGTCAGGAAGACATTCACAAAAAATTAGTGGAAAAAGGATATCCCGACGCATATATCCGAAACCGATTGGAACTAGGGCGTACACAGGAAGAAAACCGACAAACGCAGGCTATTGAATTTTATGATGAAAATGGCAAAAAAGTGTATCAACAAGCAGCGCAATACAATAAACAAAAACTGCCCTACTACAATGCATTTTTGGGTAAAGGGTATTACAATAGCAATGATTCTTTAGTAATGGGGCCGATGGATTTTTCAGTTAAGAATAGAATTTATTTAAACGACTTGCATCATATTTTGCAATCAGTCATTTTTTATGATCAAACCCCGAAACATCAACAATTCAATCTCACAAAATCGGATCGTGATTTTTTATTAAAATGGATGCATACCGTACCTACTGAATCCCAATATCCAACTTATGATTCAGCCGACTATTGGCCCTCCTACTGCAAGTTTATGTTTATGGGTGCCGAAAAAGGTCCCATTCCTTCGAATATTAAAATTTTCAATAA
>CANGMV010000088.1 GCA_947454745.1 Bacteroidota bacterium
ACTAAAAAACGAATCGTTACGTCTATCGCAATGCCCAAAGCAACACTAAATACCAGTACCGTGGAAGGCTTTAAGGAAATACCCGCCCAGCCCATCATACCTGCTGTAATTAATAAGGGTACAATATTAGGAATGAGCGAACACATTAATATAGGAAAAGAACGAAACAAGAAAATCATGCAAAAAGCAATTAATAAAAAGGCCCAAAAGATAGACTCACTTAAACCTCGAATTATAAAATTACTGCCTTCTAAAAAAGTAACGCTACTTCCTGTAATTTGAATATTGTACTTACTCGAGTCAAAAATTACTTTTGTTGCACTATCTACTCTATTTAAAAAAGCAGGCAATTGAGCACTACCAATATCCTTCATATTCACACTGATCCTAGTAGATTGCTTATCCTTATCAATAAACTTACTTAATAATTGTGTTGGATTGGTTGCTGTGGTATTAGCTGTGTTATTACTATTACCGTTGGATCCTATTTTTAAATAAGCAGCAATAAATGCCATCTCTGTTCCTGAAGGCACTGTATATGTCATACTATCTCCGTCATAAAATGTTTGTTTGGCAAACTTAATACCTTCCACTAAGCCAATTGGCTTTCCCAATTCAGGCTGAGCTCTTAAGAATGCATGTAGCGATTCTATGTCTTCTAAAGGATGAATAGTGCGTACCAGACCATTCTTCTTTTTAGTATCAACGATAATCTCCATGGGCATGACACCTCCCCCTTCTTTTTCAAACCATTTTAAATCGGTAAATAATTTGTCTTTCTTAGGCAAGTCATCTACAATAAATGCTTCTTTCTTAATATGCGTAAGCCCCACAAATGAAACAAGTACCAACACGATTGTTATACCGAACACCCATTTTGTATGCACAAAAGTCCATCGCTCAATTTTAACCAATACTTTTTCTAAAAATGGATTGTCTAAATATTTTACATGATTCGGCTGTGGTGCTTGTAAATAAGTAAGGACAGGGGGAATAAAAAAGAGACTAATAAAGAACAATGCCATAATATTCAATCCCGACACCCAACCAAATTCTTTTAATAATGGACTTTTAGTAAATGCAAATACAAAGAAGCCAATAGCTGCTGTTAAATTACAGAACAACGTTACAATACCCATCCTTCCTACCATATTAATAATGGCTTTCTCCTTGTGGGGCGTTTCCTTATAAGAGGTATGGTATTTATTTAAGAAGTAAATGCAATTGGGTATGCCTATTACAACAATCAAAGGCGGTATTAATGCAGTTAGTAAGGTAATTTTTTGTCCTAATAAAACCATGGTTCCAAAACTCCAAATAACGCCCATGGCCACTACGGCCAAACTCATTAACATGGCCGACAAGGAGCGAAAAAACAACAATAAGGTAATGGCACATAAAACCAAGGAGCCAATCAAAAACCAAAGCATTTCTTTTTTAATACGATCAGCTAAAATGGTTCTGATATAAGGCAAGCCACTTACGTGTAAATCCAAGCTTGTTGCTTTTGTAAATGCAGTTAATTTTGCATTTAAAGTGCCAATTATATGAGAACGCGCTGCACTGTTTATGGAATCGGGCATAAAGCTAATGGCCATAATATAGGCATGACTATTAGGATTGTATAATAAATTTTTATAAAATGGCAATTGCTCAAACTCCCTCTTATCTATTTGTAATAGGCTATCACTTTTATAATCCGCTGAAAATATTTTATGTGCGATAAATTTACTGTTCATCGTATCCTTCAATAAATTATAAGCAAAGGGTACGCTTAATACATCGGTCACACCTGGAATAGACTTAATGTTTTTATGCAATTCAACTACCTGGTTAAATACAGCAGGCGTGTATAAACTATCTGTTTGAAAACCCACAACCATGGTAGTGCCGTCTACTCCAAATTTTTTGACGAAATTTTTATAGATGACAAATTTTGGATTGTCCTCGGGAATGGCTTTTGTAAACTCGTAACTTAATTTAATTTGTGCAGCAAAATAACCCATCACTAAGGTTGCTAAAGTCAACATGACTAAACTTGCGACTTTATACTTAACTATTTTTTGACCTAAGCGATACCACATAAAAAAAGGGGTTTATTTACAGGACCCAAAAATACGCCATTAGCTGCGTAAGTATTCCTATTGCAAATCCAATAATCAATTCTTGTTTGGTATGATCACTCACAATCATACGTGCACTTACTACCACTCCAGCCAATAAAATGGCCAATGATACCCAAATAAAATTATGAATAGGATAATAAAAACTAACCAACAATACAGCCATTAATAGACCACTTACCCCCATGGCATGAAGGCTTACTTTCATAAAATTATTTACAATCAACCCGATACTACTTGCTATAAAAATACCAAAATAGAAAAATTTTAATGCCAATGGCTGATCGGTAAAATTGCGACTTAAATAATACATCCACCAATAAAAAAACATTGAAATCACATAGGGAATGATTCTTTCCTTTTGTGTTCTTAAATAAATACTATCACTAAATTTTAATCTCCACAATAAAAAAACAGCAAATGCGGGGAAAAAAGCAGTTAGCCAAAACACACTAAATACGCGTAATTTTAATTGCCAATCGGTAATGCCTACAAATTCAAAAGGCACTACCTTAATAAGATAGAGCATAAAAAAAGTAGGAATAAATAAAGGATGGAAAACGTATGAAACGATTTGTGCACCTATGCGCAGTGGTTTTGAATTTGTATTTTCCATGTATCAGTTTAGGTGGCTAGAGCTCTTTTCTGAGTCGAGCAACAGGTATGTTTAAGAGTTCTCTATATTTAGCAACGGTACGTCTTGCGATATTATATCCTTTGCCTTGTAATTGTTCTGTCAATTCATCATCACTAAGCGGCTTATGCTTATCTTCTTGCTGAATTAGGTCGCCCAAGATAGCTTTTACTTCCTTTGTACTTACCTCCTCACCAGAGTCTGTGGTCAAAGATTCACTAAAAAAATATTTTAATAAATACGTACCAAATTCAGTTTGTACATATTTGCTATTGGCTACCCTACTTACGGTGGAAACATCCAATGCTGTTTTTTCTGCAATGTCTTTTAAAATCATTGGCTTTAACTGTGTAGTATCACCACTTAAAAAAAATGCTTCCTGGTGCAACAAAATAGCACGCATGGTCATTAACAAAGTTTGTTGCCTTTGTTGAATCATTTCAATAAACCATTTTGCAGAATCAATTTTTTGTTTGATAAAAAAGACTGCTTCTTTTTGTGCCTTATCTTGCTTCGGACCACGCTCATATTCCTTAAGCATTAATTTATAATCATCACTAATGACCAAAGGTGGCGCATTACGACTGTTTAAAGTCAACTCTAATTTTCCATTATTAATCAGAACCGTAAAGTCAGGAATAATATACATTTCAGCATCGTGCCCATGACCCGTTTCAGCTCCTGGCTTAGGATTCAATGAAACAATTTGATGCAATACTTCCTTTATATCTGCGTCGGACAAATGAAGACTTTTTTGAATTTTATCGTAATGCTTACGGGTAAATTCTTCAAAATGTTTTTCCAAAACCTGCACCGCTAATAGTAAAGGCTCTTTGTTGTCTTGTTTTTTCTCCAGATCGTCCGTTGCTAATTTTCTTTTTAATTGCAATAACAAACATTCCTGTAAATTTCTTGCAGCTATGCCTGCAGGATCAAAACCTTGAATAATCAGCAAGATAGATTCTATGTCTTTTTCCTCTACCCACATTCCTTGCTTAAAAGCCAAATCGTCGGCAATGGATTGTAATGCTCTACGCAAATACCCATCATCGTCCAAGCTTCCTATAATTTGTTCTGCAATTTTATACTTATCCTCATCCAAAGCAAGCATACTCAATTGGTCCATTAGTAATTCATGCAAGCTCAGTTCCGCTTTAATTGGAATCACTTTGTCATCATCTAATTCAGGATAATAATCGTCTCTTGTTTTGTAATCGGCAATGTCTCCGTCGTCATCGTAATTATACTCATTCAATTCTTCATTGCTTAATTCATATTCATCCACGGGTACCGCTTCCTCATCGTCTTGTAAACCTTGCAATAATTCATCTTTCATTTCTTCATTGGCAGTCGACGCATCACCATCCAACAAATCCAAATTCATTTCGAGTGCGGGATTTTCTTCTAATTCCTCTTTCACTCTTTGTTCAATTTGCGCACTAGGTATTTGCAACAATTTCATTAACTGAATTTGCTGTGGAGACAATCTTTGTAATTGTCTTTGTTGTAAAGACTGACCTAGTGACATATTAAAACTTTAGGAAAGGGCTTCTTTGATAACTGCTAAACATTTAGCACCTTTTTCATGTACTTGTTCCTCGGTCCAGGTTAAGCTAATGGCAGTAGAAATACACCTGCTCATAATCGCATCACTTTTCGCGAAAGTATTGGTTTGTAAGGTAGTTAATGCTTTTTGTTGCACATCGGATAATGCATACAAACTCTTTGCAGTTTTTAAATGATCCCACTTACGTATGTAGTGCCAATTATTGGCGAACCAATAAAAATTACCAGCAAGAATACCTGCAGTTTTCATGGCTTCAATTGCTTTTTCGGTTGCTTCCTGTGAAGGTAAGAACCAAGAAAGGAAACTATAGCTGTCGCCTGAAGGATCTGGTACTGTTCTGAAACTAATTCCAGGCACTTGCTCCATATATGATTTTAAAATATGGTTGTTTCTTTTTTGCAACGCTAAGAAAGTATCTAACTTTTTAATTTGCGCTACACCCACTGCTGCATGCAATTCACTGATTCTAAAATTGTATCCAAGGAAAGGATGTAAATCGGCACCTCGGTCTACACCTAAATGATCATGACCATGATCGGTAAACGCATCCGCCTTAATATACACCTCTTTATTATTGGTCATCACTACACCTCCTTCGCCACAAGTAATTGTTTTTACAAAGTCAAAGGAAAAGGTACCTGCATCTCCAATCGTACCTAATGCTTTTCCTTTGTACGTGCCGCCAATACTTTGACAAGCATCTTCTAATAATATTAATTTATGTTCAGCACAAATTGCTTTTAAGGCATCTAAATCTGCCATGCTTCCGCACATATGCACGGGCATCACACATTTTGTTTTAGAGGTGATGGCAGCTTTCACAGCATCGGGTGCTAAAGTCAATGAGCTATCAATATCCACTAATACAGGAACAGCTCCCATACTTAATACAGCTTCAAAACTAGCAACAAATGTAAATGCGGGCATGATCACTTCGTCGCCTGCACCAATACCTAAGGCAGCCATCGCAGTTGTTAAAGCTGCAGTACCACTACTTGTTAATTGCGCATATTCACTGCCAAACTTGCTACATATAGCTTGTTCTAGCTCTTTTGATTTCCAAATTCCTTTGCGGGGTCCATCAAAACCATAGCGCATTAAAATACCTGTCTCAAGGACATCATTTACTTCTTTTCTTTCTTCTTCACCAAAGAATTCAAAACCTGGCATAAACTGAATTTTAAGTGAAACAAAGGTAGCTTAA
>CANGMV010000089.1 GCA_947454745.1 Bacteroidota bacterium
TTCTCGAGTTTCGTAAACGCTGTATTTGTGAAATTCCTTTCAAAGCCGCCAATACGCCCAATATTAGTAGTAAGACGGGACCCGCATACTTCTTCATATATTTCATAAATTAATTCTCTGTATTGCATTACATATAAGAACCCTGTGTACGCACCTGTATCCACACCCACAATAGAATTACAAATTAAATGATCCGAGATACGTGCCAATTCCATAATAATAATACGCAAATAGTCCACACGTTTTGGTGTCTCCACTTTTAAAAACTTTTCGCAGGTTAAATGCCAGCCCATATTATTAATGGGGCTACTGCAATAGTTCAAACGATCTGTGATCGGTGTGATTTGATATAAATTACGACGTTCCGCCAATTTCTCAAAAGCACGGTGAATAAAGCCTACCGATTGCTCGGATGAAACAACACGTTCTCCATCAATTTCCATGATATTCTGAAATACACCATGCGTTGCAGGGTGCGTTGGACCAAAGTTTAAGGTCGTGGTCTTTTTTTCGATAGACCCTTCAGGTAATGTTATATTGTGTTGTGCTTCCATATTATATACGTTGCTCGGTTCTTAAGTTAATTATTGAAATGTTCGTTTTATGATTATCCTCTGCCAAACATTTCATCATCCTTGTCTATTCTTGTTTGATCTTCCAATGGAAATTCTTTTCTCATTGGGAAATAATCCATTTCTTCCACATTCAAAATGCGCTTTAAGTTTGGATGTCCTATAAAATTAATTCCGAAGAAATCATAGGTTTCACGCTCCATCCAATTAGCAGCTTCAAATAATTTTGATGCAGTAAACACATCAGGTTGCGCAATAGGCACTGCAATTGAATAACGCAAACGGATATTTTCTACAAAATTATGTAAATGGTATACGACTACTAATTCAGCGCCTTTATTGTCGGGATAATGCACCCCGCATAAATCGCTTAAAAAAGTAAACCCTAATTCGTCGAACAAATATTGCATCACTTTTAAATTCAATGCAGCTGGCGATTCGAAGGAAAGTATATCCGTCTCTGTAGAAAAAGTAGTTACTTGATCTGCAAATTTCGCTTCCAATTGCGCTTGTATTGTTTCGTTGTTTAAAGCCATTTTATTTAAAATAAATAATTTAAAAATATCTATTGGATACCGTAGCTGTTTAATAAATCCTTGTATTGATCGCTATTACGACGACGAATGCTTTCTTGACCTACTAAGTCTTGAATTTTCATAAAGCCATCAATAATTGCTTCTGGTCGTGGAGGACAGCCCGGAACATAAACGTCCACTGGAATAACTTGGTCAATGCCTTGTAACACACTGTAGGTATCGAAAATACCACCACTACAAGCACAAGCACCTACCGATATTACCCAACGTGGCTCTGCCATTTGTAAATAAACTTGTCTTAAAACAGGTGCCATTTTTTTTGAAATTGTACCCATCACCATTAACAAATCGCATTGACGTGGCGAGAAACCAACACGCTCCGAACCGAAACGAGACAAGTCATAATGCGATGCCATGGTGGCCATGAATTCAATACCACAACATGAGGTTGCAAAAGGCAAAGGCCACAATGAATTCTTACGAGCCAATCCTACAACCGAACTTAACTGTGTAGCAAAAAATCCTTCTCCTCCAATTCCATCAGGAGCAGGTGCCATAGATATTGCATCAGCAATTTCGGCTTCTTTTGGATGAATATTAAATCTTACTGGACGCATAAAAAATGCTTTGAATTTTATTAAATTAATCTTCCCACTTAAGTGCTCCTTTCTTGATAATGTATACAAACCCTACCAAGAAAAATGCAACAAATAAAATCACTTCTCCTAAACCATTCCAACCTAAACTTTTAAAGTTTACTGCATATGGATAAAAGAAAATTACTTCCACGTCAAACAAAACGAATAAAATAGCAATTAAAAAATACTTAATCGCCATTGGTGATCTTGCATCACCATGCGTTGGAATACCACTTGTAAATGTGGCTAATTTATCGTCGGTTTTACGCTTTGGTCCTAACAAACTTGAAACCAAAATCATAAATGCCACAAAGCCTCCAGCAAACACTATTTGAAGTGCAATAGGAAGGTAATTAGCGGCATTGTTTGTTTCGTTTGCTGACAGCAATAACTGCATCAAATTCATACAATTGTTTTAGGTGCCGCAAAAATACACAAAGGATAGCACCTACAACAAAAAACTCCCCATAAAAGGGGAGTTTTTTTCAATTATTTTAAAAGAGATATTAATTGCTCTTCGCAGGGGCAGCCGGAGCAGGTTTACCTGCATTTTTCGCTTTCATTAAAGCTGCATTTTTCGCAAATTGCTCTCTGTACTTAAGCATACTAGCATCTCCTGGCGCTAATTCCAAGATCTTGTCACACATTAATACTGCATTATCAAACCCTTTAGTTTCATTGTAATACATTAACATTTGAGCGTAATTGTCGATCAATGCCTGCTTATTCTTAGCAACATCCTTCAACAAAAACTGACTTTGCAAGTTTAAAGCCTCTAATTGAAGGCCTAATGTGTTTGCAGAATCCAATAAGGCAGCAGCCTTGATATTGAATACATAGCCACGAGATTTGTCAGGGAATGCAGTGATATAATCCTTAGCAGCAGCTGCAGCAGTTACGCCGTCTTTTGCATTTAAGGCGATGCTTGCTGTTTTAAAGTAGTAAAACTCATCTTTTACGCCATTTAAAGCTGCATATTTTGAATACCATTTTAACTCTTCGGCATACATATTAGCTTTTTCGTACATTTCATACCCTAATTTGTACAATTTAAGGTTGTTTTTCTTGTTGCTAGAATCTGCTGCAATCGCTTTTTCAAGAATACTAGCAATTGCATTTTGCGTATCTGGGAACTTAGACATTACTTTTACCGCTAAATCATAGTCGGTATTGGTGATTTTATCGGTTGGGCTATTGCTTACATATTGTTCAATATATTTTCTTGCTTGAACTGAATCTCCCTTACGATCGTAGTTGTACGCTAATAATACCGCGATACGAGGGTAAACTGTAATCCCAATACTTGCTTCTAGACCCTTTGCTTTCGCCAATGAAGCGTCGTATTGTGCTACTTGGAAAAGATAATCTGCATATAAATAATCAAACGCAGGGTCTTTATCGGCATACTGTAAGAATAAGTCCAAATTTTTTCTTGCTTTAGCGGTGTCAATCGAAGCATAGTAAGTGTATAAAGAAACATATACAGGTGCAATTGTTGGATCAATTGTAGTTGCTTTGCTGTAATTTTCTTCTAAAATTTCTTTATTGTTTTGGCTTTGATAGATTTTACCAATTTTATAGTAAGCAAAGGCATTTTTTGGATCACGATCAATTGCTTTAGTAAATGCACTTACTGCTTCACCACCATTTTCACCACCTAACTTTAAATAGTTAATACCTAAATTCAAGTATAAGTTTGGATTGATTGTTAATTCGTCATAAGAAGAAATCAATTCTTTCAATTTGTCGATTGCATAGTGATGGTCTCCAATTTGAATTGGCAACTCTGCATATACTCTTCCAATTGCATTGATAATTTCAGGATTATTTTTACCCTTATTTCTTCCTTTTTCAATTTTAGAACTTGTGATTGCCAATTCTAAATTATTCTTAATTAAAGCAGCATCCGCTCCTTCTAAAGACTGAATATGTGCCATACCAACTAATAACCAAGCATCATTCCCTTTGGCTTGTAATGCTTGCTGATAAAGCGCTTTGGCTTTTTGGATATATTCTGGAGTAGGAATACCATTGTAGTTCTGAGCTAACAAAGCTTGACCATACCAAAAGGTTGTTTCAGGATCGGCAGGGTTTTTATCGTAGGCACTTTTAAAGAAATCAAGTGCCGATTTGTTTTTTTCATAGTTCAAAAACTTCACACCTTCCGCTAAGGGAGAAACTGCTACTTGTGCATTTAAACCAATGGTTACAAATGCAACTCCCATCATCAATAAAGCCAATTTTTTCATCACTTGTTTTTTTTACTTTTTAAAATAACAACGCTAAAACAACTCAATATTTGAAATTGAAAATGTCTTATTGACACAATAATTTCTAACGCACACAAAGGTGACTTTTGAGAAGTCTAAAAATATTAATTTTTTTGGAAGAATTCGATATTAATTTTTATCAAATGGACTAAAATTTGTTAGTTTTTAACAGTTTATTACTTTATCATACTGTTACGTTTTTGAAAACTCATCTTAGCCGGTACCAAGAAGGATCTTTTAAAAATAAGCTGACCCCGCTCTAAACTCATAAAGTTGAGTAATCCTGAACCTAACCCAGGTGCATTTTCTTTTAAAATATAATAAATAGGCAGTGACAAGGAATATTGTCCCTTGCCAATAGTGGACTGAGAAGGTTGTGCAAACAAGCCTTTTTCAGCACATAAGGTACATTCAAGCAGGGCAGATTTAACATATTTTCGAGCTTCTACCTGCTTTGCGTCATAAGTGTCTCCAATCCAATTCATGGCTACAAAGCCAATCGCATTAGGATTTGATTTAATGTATTGAATCACAGCCGCGCTGCCATCTGTTGACATTACGTTTTTACCAAAGCCTTCATTTTTCGCCAAGCTGTCTTTTAAAAATCGAACCACTCCTGTCAAATGGTTTCCATCCATTACCACTTGTTGAGGGTTTTTCCCAACCAATCGATCATGTAAGTCAGCTAAAGTAAATAAGGAGTCTTTGGCATTTTGATGCACTAAAATAGCTACTGCATTGTAAGCTAAAATGCCAAAAGTGGGCGTAAAGCCTAATTGATTTTTAAAGGAAGCTTCTTCTCTTTTATCCAAACCCCTAGTTATAAAAATCATCCTAGTGCTATCGCTCGCAAAGTCCTTTAAACACTCAATTTCAGGCTTATATTCAACGATGATATTGGCTTCGGGATAACTAGATTTAAACACTTTAACTTCCTCGTCAAGGAAAGGTTTAAAGCTCTCCTCGGCCGACACATGAATTGTTCCCGACGAAAGGGTGTCCTGTTTAGCATTGATATTACTGTAAGTACATGAAGCTACAAATAAAAGCAGCCCCAATAAAAAGGTTAGGTTACGCATATAATATGCTTTAATGATGTAATGAATGGATTGAACCTTACTAATAATCTTTTTGAAATCCACGATATAGTCTAAAACCGCCATAGGCAAGACACACACAACCGAAAATAATCCTCCATTCGTTATCCAAATTAATCACTTGATCTAAATGAAAGTATTTCGCGCCAAACATGACTATTCCACAGCCCAAAATCAATGCTGCCATGGTAAAATCATAAATACTCCTGAATATGCGATAGGTTTTCTCGGATCTTTCTCTTCTTGGATTCATTTCGGACATTTCGCTAAAATTTGATAGCAAATTAAACAATTATATAGGATGAATTTAAAAATTTATCTTTACGGCCAAATTCGACAGCATGAGTAAACCTTCTTTACCGCAAGGCACCCGCGATTTTAATGCCGCAACGGTACAAA
>CANGMV010000090.1 GCA_947454745.1 Bacteroidota bacterium
GATGGCAATGGGTTAGATGATATGATTGTGGGAGGTGTTAATACCAGTGCGCAAATCTTTTTACAACAATCCAATGGTCAGTTTATACAAAAGCCATTGCTGCCTAATTTAGGAGTGAATGGGAAAGCCGATTTAGATGAAGGCATTTTATTAATAGATGTAGATGGTGACAAGGATTTGGATATCGTTGTGGCAAGTGGCGGCTATGAGCAATTAGCAGGGGCTGCTGTTTATCAGGATAAACTATACTTGAATGACGGGAAGGGTAATTTTACCATTCAATCAACTGCCTTGCCAGTTAATCATAGCAGTAAGCTTTGTATTAAGGCAGTGGATTATGATAAGGACGGAGATTTAGATTTGTTTATTGGTGGAAGAGTGGAACCTTCTAACTATCCAAAAGCAGTGTCGAGTTTTATTTATCGAAATGATACCAAGGATGGAATTGTAAAATATACCGATGTTACCAAAATAGCAGCAAAGGATTTAAAAAATATCGGGTTGGTATGTGACGCCTTATTTACGGATTTTGATAATGATGGTTGGCCTGATTTAATTTTAACAGGGGAGTGGATGTCGGTTCGTTTTTTAAAGAATGAGCATGGTGTGTTTAAAGACATTTCGTCTACCAGTGGTGTAAATAATAAAAAGGGTTGGTGGAATAGTATTGTGGCTGGTGATTTTGACAATGATGGAGACATTGATTATATATTGGGGAATCTTGGTTACAATTCATTCTATAAAGCATCAGATCAATATCCGGCAATGCTTTATGCAAAGGATTTTGACAAGAACGGAAGTTATGATGCATTCCCTGCATTATACTTACCAACTAGCCATACTGATACTAACCGTAAATTATATCCAGCACAAACCAGAGAAGACGCGGTTAAACAAATGATTGGCTTGCGTGCGAAATACCAAAATTTTAAAACATTTGCTGGTGCGACTATGAATGATTTGTTTACGCCTGAGCAATTAAAGGATGCGCAAAAATTAAGTGCTAATTATTTTGCTTCTAGTTATTTACAAAATAATGGGAATGGAAAATTTGAATTATCACCATTGCCAATAGCTGCACAAGTTTCAATTTTAAACGGGATGGAAGTAGGGGACTTTAATGCAGATGGTAATTTGGATGTATTAATAAATGGAAATGACTTTGGAACGGAAGTGTCTGTAGGGCGTTACGATGCATTAAATGGCTTGGTATTAAGAGGCAATGGTAAAGGAGGATTTGATCCATTAAGTATTGAACAGAGTGGTGTATTTATTC
This sequence comes from Bacteroidota bacterium, assembly GCA_947454745.1. Taxonomy (GTDB): domain Bacteria; phylum Bacteroidota; class Bacteroidia; order Chitinophagales; family Chitinophagaceae; genus Sediminibacterium. Next base: position 1,277 of record CANGMV010000090.1, read on the forward strand.
CAGGTAATGGCAAGGCATTGGCAAAACTAGCTGATGCGCAAGGGAATGTATTAATAGCGGCTTCGCAAAACAGAGGTGCTCTAAAATTGTATCAATCTAAAATAAAATCAACTGTGGTTCCTGCATTGCCAAATGAAGTAAGCGCATTGGTGGTTTATAAAAATGGGAAAACACGCAAAGTAGAGTTCTATTATGGTAGTTCATTCCTGTCTCAGTCGGCAAGATTTGTAGAAAAGAATGATAATATTAAATCCATTCAATTTATAGATTCCAAAGGTGCTAAACGTGTTGTTTTGTAAAAATGTAATTGTATGAAAAAGAATTTATTAAAAAGTATTTCCGTTTTAAGTGCGGTTGTATGCATGTTCTCTTGTAGTAAACAAAAGCAAAAAGCGGTGGATCCTGTGGATGTATTAATTCACAATGAGGATCAATTAACGCAGGTGATAATTTATGATGTGTTTACGCCACCAGTAGCAAGTCGAATTTATGTCTATTCTTCCATAGCGGCTTATGAAGCCATTCGACATAGTAAAAAAGACGTTCCTTCGATAGCTGAAAAACTAAATGGTTTCGATAAGATGCCATTGCCAGATGCCAATAAAAAATATGATTTTACTTTGGCTGCAACAGAGGCTTTTTTTAAAGTGGCAAGAAGTGTGAAAGTGTTTAGTGTCGACTCCTTGAACGCATACGAAAAAGAAGTATACGGAAATTACAAATCAAATATCGAAACAGCAACTTATGATGCTTCCATTGCTTTTGGTGATACGATTGCTGCAGTAGTATTAAAGCGCGCAAAGAATGACGGGTATTTTAAATCGCGTGGTAAGGCAAAATATTTAGGAAGTAATGAGCCAGGCAAATGGCGCCCAACGCCCCCTGATTATGCCGATGGAGTAGAGTGGTGCTGGAATACCATGAAGCCAATGGTGCTAGATTCTGCAGCTCAATTCAAGCCGGCATTGCCTCCTACTTATGATATGAAAAAGGGCACGCCTTTTAATAAATTAGTTCAAGAAGTATATGATATCAGTAAGGCGCTAACACCTGAACAAAAAGAAATTGCAAAATATTGGGATGACAATCCATTTGTGGTTGAACATAGTGGTCATATGATGTTTGGCAATAAAAAAATTACGCCAGGGGGTCATTGGATGGGTATTGCTGCACAAATTATTAAACAAGAAAAAGCAGACCCTGTAAAAGCCGCTCAAACCTTTGCTTTAACATCCATTGCACTCTATGATGGTTTCATTTCTTGTTGGGATGAAAAATACCGTAGCAGTTATGTACGTCCAGTAACGGTGATCAAAGATTTTATCGATAAGGATTGGATGTCCTTTTTGCAAACACCCCCTTTCCCTGAATATACCAGTGGACATAGCACGATTACAGCTTCTGCTGCAACTGTACTCACCAAATTGTATCGTGATAATTTAGTTTTCGAAGATTCAAGTGATTATCAGTACATAGGCATGAAACGTAAATTTAATTCTTTACAAGAAGCAGCTGCCGAATGTTCTATGAGTAGAGTATATGGCGGAATACATTATATGATAAGTGTGAATACAGGAGCAGATATGGGAAAACAAGTGGGTGGATTAGTGGTGAGAAAATTACTTGAAACCCCGGGCAAATAAATTAATTAACTACCATGGAAAACAATTACTACTATACAAACGAGACTATCACTATTAAAAGCTTCCAAGCGATTGTAGTGGGTTCGGGTATTAGTGGAGGTTGGGCAGCAAAAGAATTATGCGAGAAAGGATTAAAAACATTGGTGATTGAACGTGGACGAAAAGTAGAACACAATAAGGATTATCCTACCGCTCAATTAGCACCTTGGGAATTAAAACATAGAGGGATTATTACCGATAAATTTAAAAAAGAGAACCCACTCATTACAAAGTCCGCGGGGTTTGGGGAGGACAATGCACATTTTTTTATTGAGGATGCTACGCAACCTTATATTCAAGAAAAGCCATTCGATTGGATTAGAGGATATCAGGTTGGTGGAAAATCCATTATATGGGGAAGAGCATGTCAACGTTGGAGTGATCATGAATTTGCAGCTCCTGCTAAATTTAACTATGGATTGGATTGGCCCATTCGTTATAAGGATGTAGAAGACTGGTATTCCCATGTAGAAAAGTTCATAGGCGTATGTGGAAATGCGGATGGCATTGAAGCTATGCCCGATGGCGTGTTTATGAAACCATTTGATTTAACGGTGGTGGAGCAACATGTTAAAGAAGTAATTGCTGAAAAATTCGGCAGACACTTGGTACATTCACGATGGGCGCATATCACCGAACCTCAGCCCATTCACTTGGAACAGGGAAGGGGGCAATGTCAGGCAAGAAATTTATGTATGCGTGGTTGTCCCTTTGGTGGTTATTTTAGCTCGGTATCTTCTACTTTACCTTGGGCTGCTAAAACAGGCAATTTATCTATTTTAACTGATGCCGTAGTTCATTCCATAATTTATGATGAAGTAAAACAAAAAGCTATCGGTGTGCGCGTGATTGATGCGCATACAAAAAAAACCTATGAATATTATGCCGATATTATTTTCATGAATGCATCGGCATTAAATACCAATTTGATTTTATTGAATTCAACTTCTAAACGTTTTCCTAATGGACTTGGTAATGATTCAGGGGTGTTAGGTAAATATATCTGTCATCATAATTACCGAGCAAGTGTTTGGGGTAAGATTGATGGCTTTGAGGATAGTTATGTTTTTGGCCGTAATCCAACCGATTCTATTATAGCGAATTATAGAAACCTAGGAAAGCAAGAAACTGATTTTAAAGGAGGCTACACCACTTTTATGGGTGCCTATCGGCAACGTTTAGATGAAAGTACGACACCGGAAACCATTGGCACACCTTTTAAAGAAGCTATGGTGGAGCCGGGTAAATGGCATGTGTATGCATACTTACAAGGAGAGACCATTCCCAAAAAAGAGAATCATGTACGTTTAAGTAAAGATCAAAAAGATCCTTATGGACTTCCTTTATTAATTACATCGGTAGGGTATGATCAGAATGATGATAAGCTAACCCAAGATTTTTTAACGGAGACCACTAAAATGTTAGCCAGTGCAGGTGTTTATGATATTGGTTCCATTGACAATCACCAAGCACCAGGATTAGATATTCACGAAATGGGAGGATGTAGAATGGGAAAGGATCCTAGCAATTCTATTTTAAACGAACACAATCAAATGCATTTGTGTAAAAATGTATTTGTAACCGATGGTGCTTGTATGACGAGCACAGGTAACCAAAGTCCTTCCATATTATACATGGCGTTAACAGTTAGAGCAGTTGATTATGCTGTAAAATCAATGCAAACAAAAAGTTTATAAGATGAAAAAAATAATATTATATATTGTAGCTGTTTTCTTTTTCAATAAAATGCATGCGCAAGTATTACAGTCCATAACTACTGCTAATCAAGAACAATTATTAAAGGAAAGTAAAATTGCTTTTAATACTACAGCGACTCGCAATCCGAATGCAGTCCAAATTAATATAGATGCAACAAAGCAATTCCAAAAAATGGAAGGATTTGGATACGCCTTAACGGGTGGCTCAGCACAATTAATTCATAGTTTGGCTCCTGCAAAGCGTGCTACTTTTTTACAGGAGGTATTCAGTAACAAAGGGATGGGTGTAAGTTATATTCGGGTAAGTATGGGTGCCTCCGATTTGGATGCTACGGTATTTAGTTATGACGATTTACCCAAAGGGGCAACAGATACTACTTTGCAACATTTTAGTTTGTCCACAGATACATTGCATTTGATCCCTATCCTAAATGAAGCACTGAAAGTGAATCCAAAATTAAAAATCATGGCATCGCCTTGGAGTCCTCCTCTTTGGATGAAGACAAATGGGGCTTCAATGGGAGGGCATTTGTTAAAGCAGTATTATAGTGTATACGCAAATTATTTTGTGAAGTATATACAAGCTATGCGTGCAAAAGGGATTACCATTCATTCAGTAACCATTCAAAATGAACCAGAACATGGCGGGAATAATCCAAGTATGTTAATGGACGCACAAGAGCAAACCGAATTTGTAAGAGATTATTTAGGTCCGCAATTTAAAGCGGCACATTTGAATACGGAGATTGTTATATGGGACCATAACGCCGATCATCCTATTTATCCAATTACTATTTTAAA
>CANGMV010000091.1 GCA_947454745.1 Bacteroidota bacterium
CACCAAAGGAGGAAATGATCAATTTATACTCCAATGAATTACATATTAGTCAACAAACACCACCAACTTTTATATTACACGCAACCGATGACAATGTAGTACCAGTTGAAAATAGTTTATTGTATTATGAAGGACTTAAAAAAAATGGAATACCTGCAGCATTACATATTTTTACAACTGGTGGGCACGGATTTGCACTAGCGCTTGGAAAAGGAACACTAGAAAAATGGCCTAACTTACTTATTGATTGGATGAAAGATTTGAAATAAAATTATCATTTTACAAGTAACCTAAATAACAATTCAATGCTCTCTATTCGACATGAAGTTTTTTACGAAGCAGCATTGAATCTTAGTTTTTCAAAGGCTAGTCAAATTCTTTTCATAAGCCAACCAGCCATCAGTAAACACATTAAAACGCTTGAAGCTTATTACAAAATTCCATTATTTGAAAGGAAAGGCAATAGCATCTTATTAACTGAAGGTGGACAAATTTTATTCGATCAAATAAAAGAGGCAAAAAGAATTGAGTCGTTTTTAGAATATCAATTAAGTATTATTCACAATAAAGCCAATGCAAAAGGTGAATTAAATTTAGGCGCAAGTACAACTGTTGCCTTATATATTCTTCCAAAAATATTATCTAAGTTTCATCATGAATTTTCTAATATCAATATTAGTTTATTAAATAGAAATACCGATACTATTATTAACGCATTAATAAATGAAGAAATTGATATTGGTATTGTAGAAGGACGAAAAAAGAAATCGACACTTTTATACAAACCATTCTTATCAGATGAGGTTGTAGCAGTTTGTAGTAAGGATAGCTATATCGCAGCGAAGAAAAATATTAAAATTAAAGACATCGTAGATTTCCCTGTTGTACTGAGAGAACAAGGTTCGGGAACATTGGAAGCCCTTAAAGAAAGTTTAAGGCATAATGGTATTAAAATGAGCGATTTAAATGTAAGTGTAAGATTAAGTGGTACCGAAGCCTTAAAAAATTTCTTAAAAGTAGATACCTGTTTAGGATTTTTGCCAAAAGGCGCTATACTAAAGGAGATAGAAAATGGCGAATTACATGTAGTGAAAATAGAAGGATTAAAAATATTTCGTGATTTTTACTTTATTCAAAGACATGGCTCAGAGAACAATGATATCAACAAGGTATTTATTAAATTTTGTCAAAATATGCTATAACTTTTAGTTATGATATATAATTAAATCAATTGTTTTAGTTATGCTATCTGGGCTACTTTAGCAGCATGAAAAACAGTTATCATAGTGGATCATTGGTTGATACACTATCTTGTTCAAAGTGTGGCCGCATATATGATTTTAGCGTATTGCAATCTTTTGCTACCTGTTGTGAAAAACCACTTATTTTTTCCTATCAATTAGAAAAAGGCATATCCAAAGAGATTTTAAAAACTGAGCAGCAATCAATTTGGAAATATGCTTCTCTATTGCCCATTCTGAATACAAATAATATTGTTTCGTTAAATGAAGGTTTAACGCCCATTTCAAAAATTGAAAAACTAGGCGCCATAGCAGATCTTGAAAATTTATATTTAAAAGATGAAACAGGCAACCCAACGGGTTCTTTCAAGGCCAGGGGGTTAAGTGTTGCTGTATCTAAACTTAAGGAATTAGGCATCACAAAATGTATCATTCCCACAGCAGGTAATGCAGGTGGTGCGTTGGCTGCCTATTGTGCAAAAGCTGATATCGAAGCTACTATCATCATGCCAAGACATACACCGAAAGTATTTAAAGATGAATGCGAAATATATGGTGCTCAACTTATTTTGGTGGACGGATTGATTAATGATTGTGGTAATAAAGCAAAGGAATTGAATAAAGATGGGGCCTATTTTGATATGTCTACTTTAAAAGAGCCCTACCGATTAGAAGGTAAAAAAATTATGGGTTATGAGATTGCCGAGTATTTTAACGGAGACTTGCCAGAGTATATTTTTTACCCTGCTGGCGGCGGCACTGGTCTTATTGGCATTTGGAAGGCATTTAAGGAAATGATGCAAATGGGTTGGATAAAAAATAAGTTACCAAAAATGATAGCAGTGCAATCTTCGAGTTGCGCTCCAATACAAGAAGCTTTCAAGGACCCAATTCACTGGAAAGAACATTTCAATCCACAAACCTCCATTGCAAACGGCCTTGCTGTGCCCTACCCATTTGGAATGGATTTAATGTTAGCTGTCATTAGAGAATCCAATGGCCAAATATGTACGATCCAAGAAGATAAAATAAAAGAAAATGTACTTTTATTTAGTAAAAAAGAGGGCATATTAATTTCACCCGAAGGAGCAGCCACATTTATGGCATTAAAAAAATTAAAAGAAAATGGCGTGGTTGGGAAAGACGATCGCGTACTTCTTTTAAATACAGGTAGTGGTTATAAATACATTGAAAATATTATCTGATGCTATATGAAATAGCGGTCAATCTGATAAAACATCTATCTAATTGTAAATCAACATGATAGATGTTTTTTATTTTACAACCATAACATAGTGTCAATTATCACTTCAATTCAATAAATTTGGTTAGGCCTTAACGATTGCCTGCCAACACTATGAAAAGAAGAACCTTTTTAAAAGATAGCGCTGTGTCCACCATGGGCGTCTTCATCTCAAGCAAATTAAATATGAATCCTAAATCGCCCGTGTATGGACATAACCATATGCAATACACCCTTGACACAAATTGGGGAACTTTAAACGCCGATCAAACTCCAGTAAATGATTGTCACGAGATGATTCAAGATGGCAAAGGGCGTATTTTATTACTTACCAACGAAACAAAAAACAATATCATTGTTTATGATAAGCGCGGGAAATTATTAGAAGCTTGGGGTCATGAATTTCCGGGTGCGCATGGATTAACCGTGCAACATGATGGTAAAAATGATTACTTATTTATTACAGACACCAATAAGCACCAAGTATATAAAACAACAATGGATGGTAAAATAATATTAACCATTGATCCTCCAAAAGATGTTGCTGCCTATGCGAAGGCAGATGCTTTTGTGCCAACCGAAACAACGGTTTTAGAAAATGGAGAATTTTATGTCGCAGACGGATATGGTGCACAACACATCATGCATTATGATGAAAAAGGAGTTTTAAAAAATGTTTTTGGAGGCAGAGGCGAAGGAGACGCACACTTTGACAATGCACATGGCATATGTGTAGACAAACGAAACGGAAGCCCTACACTTTTAATTACTGATAGAACGCGTAATGCATTTAAGCGTTTTAGTTTGGATGGAAAATTAATGGAAGTAATTCATTTGCCAGGCGCTTGTGTTTGCCGACCTGTTATTAAAGGAGATTTTTTATACGCAGCAGTATTACGTTCTCCAAATTTAGATACCGAACATTCTGGCTTTATTACCATTTTAGATAAGCACAATAAAGTAGTTTCAAATTTGGGAGGCAGTGAACCCGTATATATCAATGGTCAATTACAGGCTATGTCTCAAACCGATAAAATATTAAACCATCCACATGATGTATGTGTAGACGATGATGGTAATATTTATGTTGCACAATGGGCTTCGGGTAAAGTATATCCTTACAAATTTACAAAAGCATAATTTCAAAGTTTGTGATAAATAAAAAAACAAGCATTGTACTCATCCTACTTGTTGTCCTAACGGCTGCAGGTATTTTCTATTTTTCGCAAGAAAAAAATAAAGTACAAAAATCAATCTCCTACAATAAGGACATTAGGCCTTTATTGTCAGACAGATGTTTTGCATGTCATGGCCCGGATGTAAATAAAATGAAGGCGGGTCTTAGGTTAGACAAACCTGAAAGTGCATTTGCAGAGTTGATAAAAAACAAAGGACATTATGCAATTGTCCCCGGCAGTCCAGAGAAAAGTGAATTGATACGAAGAATTGAATCAAGTGATCCTCATATCATGATGCCCCAGCCCGAAAGTCATTTAGCAAAATTATCACCTGCAGAAATTGAAGTATTTAAAAAATGGATTAAAGAAGGGGCAAAATATGAAAAGCACTGGGCCTTTGTTGCGCCAGTAAAAACAACATTACCAAAAGTTGATCATAGCGGTTGGATTAAAAATGAAATTGATTATTTCATTGCTGAAAAAATAGAAGAAAAAGGATTAACCCCCAATAAAGTAGCAGAAAAAGAAACATTAATTAAGAGAGCCTTTATTGATTTAAATGGACTTCCTCCTAGTTATACTGAATTACAAAAATGGAATAACAATAATAATCAAAACTGGTACAGTCAGTTAATTGAAGCACTAATCAATAAGCCGGCATATGGTGAAAAAATGTCTATTCTTTGGCTCGACTTAGCAAGGTATTCCGACTCCTATGGTTATCAGGATGACAATATTAGAACCCAATGGCCTTGGCGTGATTGGGTGATTAATGCATTTAATAAAAACATGCATTATGATGAATTTTTAACACAACAAATAGCAGGTGACTTACTTCCAAATAACAATAAAGAAACGATTTTGGCTACCGCATTTTGGCGTAACCATAAATACACCGAAGAAGGGGGTGTAATAGAAGAAGAATATCGTGTTACCAATAATATAGATAAAACCAGGACCTATGGCAAAGCAATTTTAGGCGTTACTATTGAATGTGCGCAGTGTCATGATCACAAGTACGATCCTTTTTCGGCAAAGGACTATTATCAATTATATGGATTCTTTAACATGAGTAAAGAGAAAGGATATGAAGGAGATGTGAGTGTGTCTACCCCAGCTAAAAATCCTAAATTATTTATTACAGCAGATGATCGTCAAAATATATTAAAATACATTAATGCCAAGGACACCAATAAACTAGAAGTATCTGTGATGGGAGACACCAATCGCCCTACCTATATTTTAAATAGAGGAAGATATGATGCACCTAGTACCTTGGTAAAACCTACTGCACTAGAATCTATTATGCCATTTGATACCACAAAGTACGAACGCAATAGATTAGGGTTAGCAAGGTGGACAGTTAATAAAAGAAATCCATTAACAGCAAGGGTATTTGTAAATTTTATTTGGCAAGATATTTTTGGGAAAGGACTCGTAAAAACTTCGGGAGATTTTGGATTGCAAGGGGAACTACCATCGCATCCTGAATTATTGGATTGGTTAGCCGTTGATTTTATGGAACATCAATGGGATATTAAATACCTAGTGAAAAAAATAATGTCTAGTGCAACCTATACACAATCAAGTATTATCAATAAAAAGGATCTAGAAAAAGACCCTGAAAATAATTATTATGCACGTTCACCTCGTATTCGTTTAAAAGCTGAATTTATCCGTGATTGGGTATTAGGTAGTAGTGAATTGTTAAATAGAACTATTGGAGGGCCTAGTGTGAAACCATATCAACCAAAAGGGGTTTGGGAAAGTACTACTTCGGGCAG
>CANGMV010000092.1 GCA_947454745.1 Bacteroidota bacterium
AGAAACACCACCATATTTTACAATTTTACCCGCTTCTTGGTTAAGTCGACGAGCCATTTCAGCATCATCTGAATTGATACAAACATTTAATCCTACTTTTTGCATAATAGCCGCGTTATATGCGATTGCATCAACTACTTCTTGCTTATACATAAACCAATCAGAGAAGGTAGAGGCACTTGAACCGTGTGCTAACATTTTGTCTGCAACTTTATAGCCTTCTAATATATGTGTAAATGTGTTGAATGTAAATCCGTATTTATCACCTATGCGCATTGCATAAGTAATTTCGGGTTGCACATATGAATGACAAGTAATAAAACGCTTCTTATTCATGATTTCTACCAACGCATCTAACTCAAGATCTTTTCTTGTATTAGGATTCGCCTTCATTGCTTTTTGATAATCGACTGCTCTGTCAAAAGCATCGTTTAATACTTCCTCAACACCCATTCTTGTATCAGGGAAACGATTGTTATTTGCCGACGTTGTTCTCTTCACATTTTCACCTAATGCAAATTTGATAAATGGATCTGCACCTGCGAATTTTAATCCTTCATCGGTCGCACCCCAACGCAATTTCATTAATTGTGTTTGTCCACCAATGGTATTTGCTGAACCGTGTAAGATATGTGATGTAGTAACACCTCCGCTTAATTGTCGATAGATATTAATATCCTCCGGATTCATATTATCACCGATACGCACTTCGCTTGTTACTGACTGAGCACCTTCGTTTATTGACAGGGCTGCAATATGAGAGTGTTCGTCAATGATACCTGCGCTTAAATGTTTGCCCGTGCCGTCAATTACTTTTGCACTTGCTTCCGTTAATCCTTTTCCTACTTTTGAGATTTTACCAGCTTTAATTAAAACGTCTGTATTGTTTAACACCCCTTCTTTCTCGCTTGTCCAAACCGTAGCGTTTTTAATTAAAATGGTTTCTTGTGAAGGAATTGTTTCATTTCCAAAACCAACAAAAGGATAAGTTACTTTCGCCAACGCCTTTGTTGAATCGTTTTCTTTTTTCTTATCAGCAGCTTGTGCGATATTTCCAACATAGGTTGCCGTCCAGGTTGTTTTGTTTCCAGCAGCATCTAATCCTGTACCTGCCCAGCTATTCCCTAAAACGACTCCGCCCAATCTAATTTGTTCTGCACCTTTACCCTTTTTAGTAGGGAAGCTTAATTTCACTAATGCGTCATTAACACTCACTTTAGCCATTAACGTATCTGTACCTATAATATTAGCAGATAAGTCTTTTTTAATTTCTAAGTTATAATCAGCAGCTACACCTGCATTTAAAATGGTTACTTTATATTTTCCCGCAACACTACTCCACTCAGATTCGTTTACTTCATATTTTTTTCCTTGAATCCAGTTTTCTATAATTTTTGCATTACTTGCAAATACAGGTTCGGTAGTAATAATAAAGTTTGCCAATTTACCTGTTTCCAATGAACCAACTTGGTCGTATACACCAATTTGTGTAGCAGGTGTTTTTGTTAAAGCCTCTAATGCTTTTGTTTCAGACAATCCCGCTGCAATTGCTTTTCTTACATTTGCAAAGAAATTCTTACTGTCTTTCATTTCAGACACACTGATACTAAAAGGGATATTTGCTTTTTCAAATGCACTTAAATTTGTTGGAGCCAATTCCCAATGTTTCATATCGGCTAAAGAAACAAATCTTGCATCATTGGGATCTTCTACATCCATTGCAACAGGAAAGTCTACACCCAAAATAAAGGAAGCTTTTGTTTTTGCTAATTCATCTATTCTTTGGTAACCATTATCACCACCCTTTAAAATATATTGAACACCGAATTCCGCACCAATTCTATTTGCTCTTAATGTAGACCACTTATCATCTGCTGCAAATATTTGAGGGAGAGATTGTGTAGCGTTAAAAGCTTCTAAAGAAAGATTGGTTCCTTCGGTAGCTGGTTTGCTTTGATACCATTTTGCATCTAGGTATGTTTGGCGTAGCAATGCTATACTACCCATTAAACTACTAGGATAGGATTGAGTGCTTGACCCTTTTTCAAAAGAGTAAACCGCAGCAGCTTTTGTTTTTATTAATGCTTGGTGTGCATCATCGGTAGCTAAAGTTACAACTGCGCCAGTTCCTCTTGCGATACCATCTTTAACATGTGTAAACACCGTACCGAAACCATTATTTCGGAAACCACTTGCTGCGTTTTCGTCTGTTGCAAATACTTCATAGGCATTTACTTCCGGTTTAATCGCTTGATTCCAATTATATGCGCCCGCTTTATTTGATACAAATTGTGCTGGTGCTCCGTAGTTAAATCCACCCGACGGCCTTTTGGGAGTTCCTACACCGTAATCGGTATACCCATCTACAAAAGAAGGGTAGATATATTTTTCTTTACAGTCAATTACTACTGCCTCTTTAGGCACCACAACGGATGCACCAACAGCAACAATTCTACCTTGTTTAATGAGCAGGGTACCCTTTTCGATTTTCGTTGTTGGGGTTTGCACAATAGTTGCGTTTGTAAATGCATACAAACCAGCACGAATATCTCTTACTCCGTTTACCGGAAAAGATTCTTGTGCTTTAGACGTAACGCCTATACTAATAAGGGTTAGCCATAAAAAGATCCTCTTCATACGCTACAGTATTTAATTTTAGATATTCTAAAGCTACTAAAATACTAGGATGAAATAAAGAGCAATAATTTTTTTTTGATGGATGGTGAGATGCGTGATTCTATCTTCCCATATAGACCATTAATATTTGAACATCACTTGGATTTACACCACTAATTCTACTGGCTTGTCCAATGGTAATGGGTCTAATTTTTTTAAATTTTTGAAGCGCTTCTATGGATAATGCAGCAACCTTATCATAATCGAAATTGTCTGGGATAACTAAATTTTCCAATGATGCCATGCGATCAACGATTTCCTTTTCTTTTTCTATATAGCGCTCATATTTAACTTGAATCTCGGCTTGTTCTAAAAATTCAACTTCTTTTTTTGCTAGTTTTTCTTGAAGGGAACTACTATTTTCTACAATCTGTTGTAAGCTGATATTCGGTCTCAGTACGAGTTTCGAGGCTTTTTGTTTTTCATTTAATGTTGCCGAATCAATGCTTTCTAAAAAGGTATTGATTTCATCAGGTTCAATTGCGTGTGTGTTTAATATGCCTTTAATATCAGTTACTTCACTGTTTTTTAGCGAAACTCTTCGTAATCTTTCTTCACCTGCCAATCCTAGTTTATGGCTTAATTCGGTTAATCGAATATCAGCGTTATCTTGTCTTAAAAGGGTCCTGAATTCTGCCCTCGACGTAAACATTCTATAGGGTTCGTTGGTTCCTTTGCCAATTAGATCGTCTATAAGCACACCAATATATGCATCGCTGCGCTGTAAGATAAATGGCGCAGCATGATTTATTTTTAAATGTGCATTCATTCCTGCCATAATTCCTTGACAAGCCGCTTCTTCATATCCGGTTGTTCCATTAATTTGTCCAGCGAAATATAGGTTTTCAATAGCCTTTGTTTCGAGTGTATATTTTAATTGCGTTGGTTGAAAGAAGTCGTATTCAATCGCATAACCAGGACGAAACATCCTAGCATTAGCAAAACCAGGAACTCTACGAAGTGCTTCGTATTGCACTTCTTCTGGTAAGCTTGTACTGAATCCGTTTACATATATTTCAACAGTGTTCCATCCTTCGGGCTCTACAAATAGCTGGTGTCTTTCTCTCTCAGCAAAGCGATTAATTTTATCTTCAATACTTGGGCAGTATCTTGGACCTACGCCCTCTATTCTTCCCGCGTACATTGGACTTCGGTCAAATCCTGTTTTTAATATATCGTGTACAATCGTGTCGGTATAAGTAATCCAACATGATCTTTGATTTTCTGGTTTTACTCTTGGTATATCTAAATAGGAAAAACCTACCACCTCTTCATCACCTTTTTGTTCTTCCATTTTAGAATAGTCCAAACTTCTTCCGTCAACCCTTGGTGGTGTTCCGGTTTTAAGTCGATCTGATTCCATTCCAAAAGAAACCAATTGTTCTGTTATTCCTGTTGCTGCTTTTTCTGCAACACGTCCACCTCCAATTTGCTTCTCACCAATATGCATGATGCCATTTAAAAAGGTACCACTTGTAATTACTACCGCATCGGATTCAATCAAATGACCCAGGCTTGTTTTGACCCCACAGGCCTTACCGTTTTTAATTATCAATTCATTCACCGAGTCTTGGTAAAAATCTACATTTGGGGTTTGCTCTAATAGCTCTCTCCATTTTGCAGCAAAGAGGTGTCTGTCGTTTTGGGTTCTAGGGCTCCACATGGCAGGACCCTTGCTTTTATTCAACATCCTAAACTGGATGGTACTTAAATCTGAAACAATTCCACTGTATCCTCCTAGTGCATCTATTTCTCTTACAATTTGTCCTTTGGCAATTCCACCCATTGCAGGGTTGCAACTCATTTGTGCAATGGTCTGCATATTCATGGTTACAAGCAAAACCTTGCTACCCATATTGGCCGCTGCGGCAGCTGCCTCACAACCGGCATGACCGGCTCCTACTACTATGACATTGTATTTTGGAAACATAAGGTTGCAAAGATAAGATGGTAATTTATATTAAAACGTTCCACGTGGAACTCTGTAACATAATTTTCGTATTTCAATATATACTATAGAAAAAATGTCTATTTCTCGACTCTCTATCGCTTCGCTCAAAGTTCGCTCGAAATACCATTTCTTTCTATATCTATTCTAGTGTTCCACGTGGAACATTTTTCAAGAAGGCCTTCAACCATTTATCCTCCATCGCCCTCATTAGTTTGGCATCGGCTGGTTTCTTGTCCTTGTATCCGCAAAAATGCAGGGCTCCATGAAAAATTACCCTTAACAGCTCATTTCCCTGGGTGGTCTTTAAAGCTTTAGCGTTCTCTTTCACACGGTCCACACTTATATATATGTCTCCTATTAATTCACCCTTGGTTTCAGATAGGTCGAAGCTGATGATATCGGTGTAGTAATCGTGATTTAAAAACTGTTTATTTATATTCAACAAATAGGTATCGGAGCAAAAAACATATTGGAGACATTCAATGCGGATCCCCTCTTTTTTCATTTGCTTTTCGAGAAAGGCTTTAAGGGCCACTCGGTTGCCAAGGGTCATCGACTTGTCGGCTTTATTAAAGAAGATGGTCATGCACATAGTTGAATGTCTTTCAAATATTTATACGAATTTTCGGCTAAATTATTGCTCCAAAATTCGTAAGACATTGTCTAATAAGGAAAGTATATTTGTTATCTATTATGAAGAAACTATCTGAGCTACATATTGGTGAATCGGG
>CANGMV010000093.1 GCA_947454745.1 Bacteroidota bacterium
TATATATTTTCCATGAGCATGGGATGGATGTTTACCCAGCTTTTAATGTCCCTGGTTTTTTTGATAGATGATATCCGTCGAGGCACATTTTGGACCTTAGGTAAAATTACTTCTTATACGGGAGCACAATTCATTAATACCGAAAATGGCATTCCAAGATCCGCTTTTTTAAGTTGGTTAGGGGTGGGGATGGCTTCTTCCTTGTTTTTTTCCTTGGTATATGGCTTTGGAAACAAGTACAATTATCGAGTGATTAAAAAGAAAGTCGCATTAAATGGCTTGCCGTCGGCTTTTAAGGGGTTTAAAATAATTCATATCAGCGATATTCATAGTGGCAGTTTACAGGATCATTTGGCAGTCCAAAAAGGGATTGAACTCATCAAAGCACAACAAGCCGACTTGGTTTTATTTACAGGCGATTTAGTAAATGATAGAGCCACGGAAATGCATGACTGGATGGGTACTTTTAGTCAAATTAAAGCACCGTATGGCGTGTTTAGCACCTTGGGGAATCATGATTATGGTGACTATGTGCAATGGGACAGTATGGCTGCAAAGCAAAAAAATTTACAAGATCTAATGCAAGTGCATGCTAATTTGGGTTGGAAATTAATGATGAACGAAAATGTAAAAATTGAAAAAGAAGGCGCTTATATTCAATTGGTGGGCATTGAAAATTGGGGAGCAAAAGCACGTTTTCCTAAATATGGAAAAATGGATAAAGCCATGACTGGAGTGCACCCTGATGATCCTATTATTTTAATGAGCCATGATCCTAGCCATTGGGAAGCGGAAGTAATTCCTAAATATCCACAAGTTCAATTAATGTTAGCTGGCCATACACACGGAATGCAATTTGGTTTAGAGAATCCCTATTTTAAATGGAGTCCAGTTCAGTGGGTATATAAACAATGGGCGGGCATATACAAAAACGGCACTCAGCAATTATACGTTAACAGAGGTTTTGGTTTCTTAGGGTATCCGGGAAGGGTAGGTATTTTGCCCGAAATTACTTTGATTGAATTGGTTTAACGAATTATTAAGAGGGCACACTGTAACTTGCAATGAGATGCCCCGTTAAATAAAAAATTACGATTATGAAAAAATATATAGGTGTTGTATTTATTTGCCTTGGTATCATCAATGCAAATGCGCAAGATAAATTTAGTTTGGGTGTTAAAGTAGGTCAAAATTTTTCGAATGTAAATTCTGTAGCAGTTGATCATAACACGGCTTCTTATCATGGGGGTGTAAGTTTGCGATTCGGCATTAACGAAAAGTTGGGAATTGCTCCTGAAATTCTTTTGTCACAAACTAAATTGGAAACCAATCCGAGTATAGTGGATGTAATGGGAAACAATAATCTACAGCCGGAAACGTATCACTTAAATTATTTGTCTATCCCATTACTTGTTGAATTCAAACCTGTGAATAGTTTTGCCATACAAGCCGGACCGCAGTATAGTATTTTATTAGATCAAAAGAAAGACGGAATCGGCAATGCCACTATGGCCTTTAAAAGTGGCGAATTTGCTTTTGTTGGCGGCGCGAAATTAGACCTTGGTGGCTTTTTCTTATATGGAAGATATATTGTTGGCCTGCAAAACATTAATGAATTGCAAGACCAAGCAAAATGGAAAACCACTCAATGGCAATTAGGAGTCGGAATGTCCTTACTTAAGTTTTAATTGCTTTTTGATTTCCGTTAATTGAGCATTTAGTTTATCTAATGCAGCATTTTGATCATTAATAAAGCTATTGTCTTTTAAGGCACCTACTACTGCATTCATTTCAGCTTCGTTTTCATAAACCATTTTCCTGAATGGATTTGCATAATCTTTTGCTCTTGTATTTTGGATCCTTGCAGTAATGTCTTTTTTGATTTCAAAGTAGTTGTCCAGCCAGCTCGTTAATTTTGTAGCAGTAAGTTTGCTTAGGGGTGTATTGGTAATAGTTTCAAGGCAAGCTAATGCATGGTGGTCTCTTCGGGAAATATATTTCTCTGATTCTAATTCATAAAATGCATGAACCTGATCCCAACTTGTAATATTGTCTTTTTTTATTTTAGTTATTAAGTCATTTACATTTTTCTGAGGAATCAGTTGACCTCCAATATTGGTCCAAATTAAATGAGTAGTTCCTATTTTTGTTTGTTGTAATGTAGTTAGTATTGCTTTTCCTTTTTTGTTTTCGGTATAGTGAAGCACCGCTTCCATTCCATAAACGAAAATCATTTTTTCAAACATGTGGTAAGCGTCATAGGACTTGACTAATTTCGCTTTTCGCTTACTATTTTCAAAGCCAGTAACAGTTACTTCTAAAGCGTCAATAACTTTTTTAGTTTTTGTTTGTAATAAATTTTCACCGATTCCTAATAATTTCACTTCGTCAACTGGAACTGGTTTCTTATCCTTATTTAATTGCGCAGTGGCAACTGCTTTGGCAATAATTTTCCTGGCTTCAATTAATTCGTTTACTGAATCGGGTGCCAAATAGCCGTATTCCCAAATTGGGGTTTTGAATTTACGTTTATCTCTATCTACATATTTCCAGGCATTTCGGGCCAAAGCATAAAAATTATACAAGAACCAATATCCTGGCATAATCACAAGTTCATCTTTTAACGGATCATTGCTAATTAAAGAGAAGGGGATAGGAATATTTAATTCGTAATTATAATCTCCTTTATTTAACAAGGAGAAGCTAGCAAATACCGAATTATGTTTTATACTCACACAAAGCCCTGGCCAAAATCCTCTGCCCATAATCACTTCTCCATCTGCACCACGGCTATTATGGTTTGAGCCTAAAGTAGCTCCCGCAGCTATATTGCTTTGTCCCATTACCAATGCAGCACATAAGAAACTATTGTTGTGGTGCTGCTCATGTGCAGGGAAAATTAATGAGTTTAGTACTTCACAACAAGAGATAGTTGCGTTTGGGCCAAGGAAAGAGTTAATTAACCTTGCTCCATATTTTAATTGTGAATAATCAGACAATACAAATCGAACCGCTTTGATGCCGTAAAAGATTCTACATCCGTAGCCAATAATTCCATTTACCAATTCACAACCTTCACCTACCTGCGTTTTAGCATCTGGATGAGAGTTGATGGTTACGTTTTTTATTTTATTAGCGCCTTTTAAATAAGCGTCTTCGCCAATCCAAACATCTTTAATAATTTTACAATTCTTGATAACCGTTCGGTCACCTACTTTTCCGTAATACCCTAACTTGTCATCAAACTGATTGTCGGTTAGTTCAATAAACTTTTTCTGAAGTAATAAGTCGTTGCGGTGTCGGGTCCACAAATAGGCGTCTCCTGCAGTCATGCCGTTAAAAGGCAATACTTTTCGACCTGTATTTTCATTGCAAAGTTCCAACCAAATACGAACCGACTCGGATTCGCCTTTTTTAACAATGCCATTTCCGAATTTCGAATGATTGGTGGTTACTAATTCATTTACATTGTTAATGATAACCTCATTGCCTAAAATGTAATGCGACATATAGTTCACATTGTGTACAGAAACATTATTTCCAAAATCACAACTAATAATCGTAGAGTTGTAAATACCAATGGGTACGACTAAGTCACTAAAACTTAAACAACTGTTTTCTAAATTGCCAATACGAATTAATCCAAAAAAAGAACAGTTCTTAACTAGCTCAGGGTTGAATTCATTGGAAACTAAAATATTGCTCCAATCGTCACTTGTGTTTCGATTGCGTACTAGAATTTCAATTTCTAAGGCAGATAACTTTCTGTATTGAATACCACTACGATTTTGTTTATTACGTAAATAGTATTCATCTTTCCCTTTAGGTAGGTCTTTAATAAAACCATAACCCAATTGACCTACTGCAATTTTTTTTATATTATTCATAAAACACTGCTATTTAAATAATGCTGGATGTTGTTTATTCCAGTTTGTATTTTGCTGGTATGCTTTGGCGATATTCAAAATGGTGCCCTCGTCATACAAGTTTCCTACAAAGGTAATACCTGTTGGTAAATTATATTTACTATCAAATCCAGTAGGCACACATACCACAGGATGGCCAGTTAGGTTGGTAATGGCAGCTTGATTGCCTTCCACGCCTCGGGACGGACAAATTATAGCGTCATATTTACTA
The DNA here is from genome assembly GCA_947454745.1 of Bacteroidota bacterium. GTDB lineage: Bacteria > Bacteroidota > Bacteroidia > Chitinophagales > Chitinophagaceae > Sediminibacterium. The sequence continues at coordinate 4,138 of CANGMV010000093.1, forward strand.
ATCACTTCATTTACTTGCTGCATTAAAACGGTTCTGTGTCTTTGTGCATTGATATATTCAACGGCAGGTACAAATCGAGCGGTACGAAATTGATTGGGCCAGTCATATTTTGTTTGTCTAGTTAATTCATCATCAATATTTAATCGAGTCATTTCGTCAAATTGTGCTGCACATTCTACGCCAATGACTACATCCATAATATTAAAATTATAAATCCCGCTGTCTGGAAAATTAACGGGAATTAATTCAACACCCATTTTTTTAAAACTCGCTAATACCTTCCATTCGTTTCTGGATGTATCTTTTATTTGATCAAAATAATTTTTAGCATACGCGATGCGTAATTTTTTAATGTCTTTAATTGGTGCATAATTAAATGGTGCATTGGTTGCCGACAAATCTTTTCCGTCGGTCCCGTGAATGTAGTTGAATACAATAGCTGCATCGTCGGCGCTGCGGCAAATAGGTCCTACTTTATCTAAGCTATAACTTAAAGCCATTGCACCCGATCTGCTTATGCTTCCAAAAGTGGGACGCAAACCGGTTGCACCACATTGTGTAGAAGGAGATACAATACTGCCATAGGTTTCGGTTCCAATTGCAAAGGGAACTAAGCCTGCAACAGTTGCAGATGTTGAACCTGCTGAAGAACCTGACGAACCATATTTTAAATTCCAAGGATTTCGGGTACGACCTCCATACCAATAGTCGCCCATTGCGAGTGCTCCCAAAGTAAACTTAGCAATAAAGACGGCACCCGCATTTTGTAATTGCTTATATACAAATGCATCTTCATTAATAACTTGATTTTTGTAAGGTGCAGCACCCCATGTTGTTTTGGTGCCCTTTACTGCAAATAAATCTTTTAGACCATAAGGAATGCCATGTAGCAAACCTCTGTATTTTCCCTGCGCTAATTCTTCATCGGCTTTTTTAGCTTGTGCATAAGCAATGTCTTCTTGTAAACTAATTACGCATTCTAATGTATCGCCATATTTTTTAATTCGATTAATAAAAAATTGGGTCAATGCCAATGAACTTATTTTTTTATTTTTTATTAGGTACGCTAATTCGCTAATACTATAAAATGCCAAATCGTTTTTATTAGCGGGAAGCTCCACTTTTGTTATAGATAATTGAGCAGCTGTTGTTAGTTTTGGTGCATGCCTAGGAACAGGCAATTGCCATAAACTTAGTGGTACGCTATTTGGCA
>CANGMV010000094.1 GCA_947454745.1 Bacteroidota bacterium
GGCACTTCTAATTTTTGGAAATTTGATTTTTTGACCAACGTGTTATTTGTAATCGTATCCATTCCATTAAACTATTACCTAATTAAGCATTATGATTTAACAGGATTGGCTTATTCTAATTTAATCGCATACACCCTATATAATTCGGTACGATTTGGATTTTTGTACAAAAAATTCAACCTGCAACCCTATAGCTGGAAGCATGGTGGCTTTTTAGTATTAAGTATAGGACTCATGTTATTGGTACATCAAATTCCTTCTTCTGAAAATTTTGTATTGAATATTGCCATTCAATCTTTGGTTTATGGTATTGGCTTTTATCTGCTTACAGCCTGGATCAATCCAGCTCCTGAGATTTTAGATTACTTTAATGAATTTGCAAAGAAAGGCTATCGAAAACTATTTAAGTAGGGATAAAAACAACTCTAACCCTTTTCGCTTTTCCGATGTAAATGCATAGCTGATATTTTCGGCATAGTATTTGTGTAAGTCGTATACTTGTTCCGACATTGGTATGCCATCAATTACTTCATGTAAATGATTCAATCCATAAGCATTTGCCTTATCGAATGCATCCATAAATTCCGCAGGGATAGGTTTATTCGCAATCCAAGTAGCGAATACGAAAGGCAAGTTTGTATATTCCACCCAATTAGATGCTAAATCGTAAATGTATTTATAATGTGGTCTCGCTGCTAAAGCCCTATCTCCTATAATCACTCCTGCAGTAGTTCCATTAATTGCTTGAATATACCCTTCATCCGCCTTTAAAAACTCAACCTCTTTTTTCCAAAAATCTTTTATTAAAATACGGGCTAATTGTACCGAGGTTCTGCTTTGATAATCCAAATACACTTTTTCAATTTGCTCCATGGGCACCTGGCTAAAAATACAAACACTTGCCACTTCTCCTTCAGCCCCAATGCAGTAGTTCGAAACAAAATGAGCCTCCTTCAATAAAGGTGTGATGGCAACAGGTACAAGCCCCATATCAATAGTACCATCAATTAAATCCTGGGCAATTTTAGCAGGGTACGCTTTTACCAATTCAATCTGTGGCATTAAGCCCGACTGCTCTAGTCCCAATAATAACGGGCGTGTGTTTAAATAACTTACCGCCCCAATGCGCCACTTTCTCTCCAATTGAATTAACTTTGCGCAAAGATATCAAAACCAATTGTTAAAAGCAATCAATATGTCACAACTTAGTTCCATTTCCCCGATCGATGGTCGTTACCATAAGCAAACTGCTCATTTGAGCGCTTATTTTTCAGAATTTGGCTTAATCAAATACAGGGTATTGGTGGAAGTGCATTACTTTTTATTTTTAGCCGACAAAAAATTCTTTAAGGTAACGCCAACACTAAGAAAGATTTTATTGGCAGTTGTTGATAATTTTTCGGAGGAAGATGCTCAAAAAATTAAACATATCGAAGCCACGACGAATCATGATGTTAAGGCGGTTGAATATTTTTTAAAAGAAATTTTAGACACCCATAAAGCAAGTGAACTAAAAGAGTGGATTCACTTTGGATTAACTTCTCAGGATATAAACAATACGGCTATTCCATTAAGCTGGAAAGATGCAATGGAAAACAATACATTACCAGCCTTGGTAAATTTGCAAAACAGATTATATCAATTTGCGAAGCAATGGAAGAAAGTTCCTTTATTAGCTCGTACGCATGGCCAAGCAGCCTCTCCTACTACATTAGGGAAAGAGATCATGGTTTTTGTTGAACGCTTACATAATCAAATTGAATTGTTTGCAGCTATCCCATATGCAGCAAAATTTGGTGGCGCAACAGGCAACTTTAACGCGCACCATATTGCTTATCCAAAAAAGAATTGGGTTTCTCTAGGCAATGAATTTGTGGAAGATACACTGGGCTTGCAAAGAATGCAGTTCACTACTCAAATTGAGCACTACGATAACTTCGCAGCACATTGTGACAACCTAAAAAGAATCAATAATATCTTAATAGACTTGTCACGTGATATTTGGACCTATATTTCCATGGACTACTTTAAACAACAAACCAAAAAAGGCGAAGTGGGTTCAAGTGCTATGCCACATAAAGTAAACCCTATTGATTTTGAAAATGCCGAAGGCAACTTAGGTATTGCCAATGCATTACTAGAACACTTAGCAGCCAAATTACCAATAAGCCGTTTACAAAGAGATTTAACGGATTCAACTGTATTAAGAAATATTGGTGTACCAGTAGGACATATTGCTATTGCTATCAATTCTCTTGAAAAAGGTTTGGGTAAGTTAATTTTAAACGAAGTAAAAATTCAGGAGGATTTAGAAAACAACTGGGCAGTGGTAGCGGAAGCGATTCAAACTATTTTACGTCGTGAAAAATATCCTAACCCTTATGAAGCCTTAAAAGATTTAACAAGAGGCAATAATAAAATTGATAAAAAATCAATGCACAAATTTATTGATGGCTTAAAAGTGACTGCTGCTTTGAAAAAAGAATTAAAGCAAATTACACCTCAAAATTACACAGGAATTACAGCGGAGTACTAGGCGGCACTATTTTTTTGCGCGGTTCTTTCTTATTCAATAAATAATGAATGGGATCCATGCCCTCTTTTTCAATGGCCATGGTTAATACTTGAGCAGTCGCGGCAGCGTCTCCCCATGCGCGGTGTCTGCCTTCAATACGAATGCCTAAGTCTCTAGTTAATGAACCCAAGCCATACTTAAGAAAGCCAGGAAAAACCTTTTTGCTTAATTTGATAGTACACAACTTAGGCGCCGACCAACTATAGCCATGATGGTTTAATAAATAATGTACAAAGCCGTAGTCAAAACTTACATTATGTGCAACAAAAATGCGTCCTTCCAATAAATTATAAATCTGTTGAGCAACTTCCTCGAACAGGGGCGCAGTGGCCACCATTTCGTCACTAATACCCGTCATATTTACTATAAACGGTGGTATTTTTTGTCGCGGATTAATTAGGGTCACGTATTTGCCCGTCACTTCCACCCCATTGTGAATCACAATAGCAATTTCGGTAATACCATGTGTTTGTGGCATCCCTCCAGTGGTTTCTATATCTACGACTGCAAATTCCATTAGGCGCCAAGTTCGGACATTTTTGTCAAAATAAGCTTGCGGCTTTTCCTTATTTTTGTGGCTCAATTTAGGTAAAGAAAAAATAGCATGGAACTGAGCAAAAATTATATCCCAGGTGAAGTAGAAACCAAATGGTACCAACATTGGATCGACCAAGGTTATTTCCATAGTGAGCCCAATAATAAACCGGCGTATACAGTGGTCATTCCTCCTCCCAATGTAACAGGTGTTTTACATATGGGCCATTGCTTAAATAATACCATTCAGGATATTTTGGTGCGTCGCGCACGTATGCAAGGTATGAATCCATGTTGGGTTCCGGGAACCGATCATGCTTCTATTGCAACAGAGGCAAAAGTGGTAGCCATGTTAAGAGAAAGAGGGATTGCAAAATCATCTTTATCCAGAGACGAATTTTTAGGGTACGCATGGGAATGGAAAGAAAAATATGGTGGCATTATTTTGCAACAGTTAAGAAAGATGGGTTGCAGCTTGGACTGGGAACGCACTTCTTTTACCATGGATCCTGATTATTACGAAACGGTAATTAAAGTATTTGTCGACTTATACAATAAAGGAAAGATTTATCGCGGCAAACGCATGATTAATTGGGATGTGCGTGCCAAAACAGCCTTGAGTGATGAAGAGGTAATACATAAGGAAGTGAACGGAAAAATGTATCATATCAGATACAAATTGGATATGCCTGGTGAGGAATATATAACCATTGCAACCGTTCGTCCTGAAACTATTTTTGGCGATACTGCAATATGTGTGCACCCTAAAGATGATCGATATAAGCATTTGGTAGGCCAACACGCATTTGTTCCGATGATTAATCGTCGCATTCCTATTATTGCCGATGATTATATCGAAATGGAATTTGGGACAGGTGCTTTAAAAGTAACCCCCGCACATGACATTAATGACTTTAACCTGGGTCAAAAACATGGTTTAGAAGTAATTGAAACATTGAATGAGGATGGCACTATGAACGAAGCTGCGCCAATGTATGTGGGCAAGGATCGTATTGAAGTAAGAAAAATAATCGCCGGTGATTTAGAAGCGACAGGCAATTTAGTAAAGCTGGAAGATTATGTAAACCAAGTGGGATTCAGTGAAAGAACCGATGCCATTGTAGAACCAAGATTAAGTTTACAATGGTGGGTGGATATGAAACAATTGGCAGGCCCAGCATTGGAAGCCGTTATGAGCGACGAAATACAATTCCATCCAGCTAAATTTAAGAATGTGTATCGTCATTGGATGGACAATATTAAGGACTGGTGTATTAGCCGTCAATTGTGGTGGGGACATCGTATCCCTGCTTGGTATGACGCGGATGGCAATGTATATGTAGCAGAAAACGAAGCTGCAGTAAATGAAAAATATCCTGAAACTAAAGGCAAAACCTTAACACAGGATGCAGACTGTTTGGATACTTGGTTTAGTAGTTGGTTATGGCCAATTGAAGTTTTCAAAGGAATGTCCAATCCCAACAATGCGGAGATTAATTATTACTATCCTACTAGTACTTTAGTGACAGCCCCAGAAATTATTTTCTTTTGGGTAGCAAGAATGATTATGGCGGGTGAAGAATACATGGGCAAAATTCCTTTTAAAGATGTTTACTTCACAGGTATAGTGCGTGATAAACAAGGAAGAAAAATGAGTAAGAGTTTGGGGAATTCTCCAGACTTACTAGGATTGATAGATCAATACGGCGCCGATGCAGTTCGTTTTGGAATCATGATTGCCTCTCCCGCAGGCAATGATTTATTGTTTGATGAATCTACATTGGAGCAAGGAAGAAATTTCAATAGTAAACTATGGAATGCAGCTAAATTGTTGAAAATGTGGGAGGCGCGCATTAGCAAGGAAGGTACTGTGCCACAGGATGCAGCATTTGCCATGGATTGGTTCCAAGCAAAACTGAGTGCAACGCAAATTGAAGTAGATGAAATGTTAAAGACCTTCCGTTTAAGCGAAGCGTTAAAAACGATTTACGGATTAATATGGGATGACTATTGTAGTTGGTATTTAGAATGGATCAAGCCAGGATTTGAACAAGCCATCCATGCCGATGTATACAATAAGAGTATTGAATTTTATGATTCTTTATTACAATTATTACATCCGTTCATGCCATATATTACCGAAGAATTACACCATGCTTTAAAAACACAAACCGAGGATTTATGCGTGAAGGAATATGAAACCATTGGAA
>CANGMV010000095.1 GCA_947454745.1 Bacteroidota bacterium
GTGTCGGCAGAAATTGAAAAATGTTGTTTTTCATCTACTAAAAAATCAAACAAGATGCTCATTTTTGGAGACACAATAAAGTAGATCCCGGGTGTTAATTTTTCTTTAGACTGGAATACGCCTTCACTTTTCTCATTTAAAATACAGGAGTCGGCCAATACTTTATTGTTGCCGTAATTGGCACCAATGTATATTTTAGTATTTTGATAAGGTTTAAGGCTAATTTGAATAGCGCGTCCCGGGTTGGCATTATTTGGGCCAGCTGGTTTTTTGGTTTGTGCAATTAATACCAAAGGAAACAACAATAGAGCAGTCAGTATCTTTTTCATTTTGTAAAAATATAAATTAAATGAACATGTTAATTTATAGCTGCATTTACTTTGAATATACCTTGTGTTGAGTACCTTTGTCCAAGTGAGAAAATTTAAGCAAAAACCTATTTTAGAAAAGGTCCTTATTGAGGACTATGCAGCCGAAGGAAAGTCCTTGGCTAGAGTAGACGGGAAAGTGGTGTTCGTAGAAGGCGCCGTACCCGGAGATGTCGTGGACGTTCAATTACAAAAAAACAAAGCCGACTGGGCCGAGGGTTTTGTAAAGCAATTCCATAGCTATTCAGATATAAGGGTAACCCCATTTTGTAAACACTTTGGTGTATGCGGTGGATGCCAATGGCAAATGCTTCCATATGAGCAACAATTAAAATACAAGCACAAACAAGTAGTAGATAATTTAACACGAATTGCAAAAGTTGAGCTTCCTGAAATTCCTGCAATTTTAGGCGCAACGCTAACCGAGGGCTACCGAAACAAAGTGGAATATACTTTTGCTACCGAAAAATTTATCCCATTCGATGAGTTTAAGGCGATGAAGGCTTCGGGGGAGGAGTTGGTTAAATCACCTGGTGCTGGTGGTTTTCATGCAAGAGGATTTTTTGAAAAAGTAGTAGAAATTGATACTTGTTATTTACAAATAGAGCCGACCAATTTAATGCGTAAAGCCGTAGTGAGTTTTGCTATTGAAAATGAAATGCCTTTTTATAATATCAAACAACACCAAGGATGGTTGCGCAATATGTTTGTGCGCAATACGACGGGTGGCGAGTGGATGGTGAATTTGATATTGGGTTATGAGGATAAAGAAAAAAGAGAAGCGCTTTTAAATTTATTATTACAACAGTTCCCTCAAATTACTACACTGTTATATACAATCAATACAAAGCGTAATGACAGTATGCAGGATTTAGTACCGCAGGTTTTTTCTGGAAATGGATATATCACAGAAATGCTTGAAGATTTTGCTTTTAAAATTAGTCCAAAATCTTTTTTTCAAACCAATTCAAAACAAGCGGAACGTTTGTACCAAGTAACACGTGATTTTGCGGAATTAACAGGAAAGGAGGTCGTATACGATTTGTATTGCGGTACAGGGAGCATTGGAATTTTTTGTAGCAAGCAAGCTAAAAAAATTGTGGGCGTAGAATTTGTGGCCGAGGCCATTGAAGATGCGAAGATCAACGCGCGTATGAATAACTTAACGGATACGGCATTTTTTGCAGGGGATGTTATTGATATATGTGACGATGCATTTTTTGAAACACACGGAAAGCCCGATGTGATTATTACCGATCCGCCACGCGCAGGTATGCACGAAAAATTAGTCCGTAAATTATTAGATATGGAGGCGCCTACAATTGTTTATGTAAGCTGTAATCCAGCAACACAAGCAAGAGACCTGGCCTTATTAGACGAAAAATATAAAGTAACCAAAATACAACCTGTAGATATGTTCCCACATACGCTACATATTGAGAATGTGGTACAATTAAAAAGAAAGTAAATTAACTATATAACATGACCCAGTTTAGACCTTCATCCTATAATAGTTTGCCAACCATTATTAAAAACTTACTCATTATAAATGGGTTAATGTTTTTGGCGCAAAACACCATTGCGGGACCTACAAGTTCTTTTTCATTCGAAGATATTTTTGCTTTACACGCTTTTCAAAGTGATTTATTTAGGCCATGGCAATTGATCACGCATATGTTTTTGCATGGGGACCTAGGTCATATTTTTGGAAACATGTTGGCCTTATGGATGTTCGGTTCTATATTAGAAAACATTTGGGGTCCAAAACAATTTCTATTGTTTTATTTTTTATGTGGAGTGGGTGCGGCCATGATTCATTTGGGTATACTTTCCTTTGAGTTAATGGATGCGACCAAATATTATCATGAATTAATTACTTCTGGTGCTACGCAAACAGCCGATGCCATTGAGTTTATGGCAAGGTATAAGGCTCGAGTTGATGTTGCTACTTTAGGAGCAAGTGGTGCTGTGTTTGGAATTTTAATTGCCTTTGTATATTTATTTCCCAATACCTATATCTATATTTATTTCTTCATTCCCATGAAAGCAAAGTGGTTGGGTATATTATATTTTTCCTATGAATTGTTTTTTGCACTAAAAAATTCAGCAGGGGATAATGTTGCAAGATGGGCACATGTGGGCGGTGCATTGGTGGGATTTGTGTTGGTTTATATTTGGAAGAAAAGAAACAGAAGATTTTAATTGGGGCGAAAATAAATTTAATTAAATGCAAACAGAACAGGATCAAAAACCATTATTGGGTGCGGACAACAATAGCCTTGTTGCTTTGTTGGCCATTAATCTTGTAGGTTATGTGATTTTAGGATTAATAAAAGTCGTGTATTATTTAGAGAGCTTACCACTTGAGCAATTCTATGCACAAATATTTCAACCCTTTACTTTACAAGCAAATTGGATCAGTCACCCATGGTCATTATTAACTTACAATTGGGTGCATGATGGATTTTGGATTTTATTTGCGAATATGATTTGGTTAAGTGCCTTTAGTTATACGCTACAAACAAAAGGAGCCAATAAACATATCTTCCCTATATATTTTTATAGTGGTATAGTTGGCGCGATTGCATTTATAATCATAGGTGCTAATCAGCCTTTAATGGGGGCAGGTGTAAGTGTTACAGCATTGGTCATGGCAACAATGGCCCTAGTGCCAAATCATAAATTACTCTCTAATATGGCGGGCGGTATTCCCTTGTGGTTAGTAGGATTGGCGTATATATTATTACAAGGATATGCTATGTTGGACGAGCCAATTGCAGTGGATATTGCAACACTGGTAGGTGGTCTTACAGGCGTTATTTATATCCTGTTATTAAAAAAAGGCACCGATTTAGGAAAATGGATGCACCAACTATTACATTTGTTAAATAATAGTTTAGCTCCTAAAAATTAATGGCGAAAAAATCACCCATAAGACGATTTGGAAAAAAGGTACTTATTCTTTTGAATATTGTTGTGTCTGTTTTGTTATTGTATCCATTGTTTTTTTCACCTATTTCATTGATATGGGTAAATGGTTTTTTGGGTTTGGCTACTCCTTATTTATTAGCATTGGAAATACTGTTACTCTTTTTTTGGTTAATTGTTAAACCATGGTTGTCCCTGCCTTCTGTTATTAGCTTGGTTGTTGGATGGAAATTAATTTTAGTATTAGTTGGATTGCATCCCGGTATTCCATTTTCTCAAAAAAAGAAAGACAACACATTAAGAATTATTAGTTGGAATGTAAAGGGCTTTAATGGCGTACAACCCAATAGTACTATGAAGTTGCGCACCCAGGATATTGCCTATACGATACAAAAGTGGAATCCCGATATTATTTGTATGCAGGAATACAACACCAACGAAAGATCGGGTGATATAGCCAATCATGCACAATATTTTGCCGAAAAATATCCCTACTCATTTTTTTCAAAGGACTATCAAACCCTACAAGCCGCTTATTATGCAGGCTGTATTATTTATTCCAAATACAAGATCCTTCATGCAGAGCGTATTCCTTATACGAATCAAGAAAGTTTAATATACGCAACCATTTTAAAAGGGGACGACACCATCCGGGTGTTTACGACCCATTTAGCATCTTATCGATTTAAACAAAACGATTTTGATGCTATTGATGATGCTACTAAAAACAAATGGAGTGTGGTGCGTAAAATGAAACACGCTTTTTCCGAAAGAGCTATACAAGCCGACATTGTGCAAGCACATATCAATGCAAGTCCGTATCCTACGATATTAACGGGCGATTTTAACGATGTGCCTAATTCTTATACATATCGACATATAAGCAATGGGTGGAAGGATGCGTTCTTAGAAAAAGGATTTGGTATTGGTGCCACTTATATGGGACTATCTCCAATTTTGCGCATTGATTATATTTTAGCCAATAAATCATGGGAGGTAAAAGCATGGGATCAGGTAGACGAGAACCTAAGTGATCACCATATGATTATGGCCGACTTATTATTGAAAAAATAAAATATCTTTGTGCCTACATTATGGCACTTAAAATATACAACTCCCTTACCCGTCAAAAAGAAGTTTTCGAACCTATTAACGCTCCCTATGTGGGCATGTACGTTTGCGGACCTACCGTGAGTGGAGAAAGCCATTTGGGCCATGCACGTCCATTTATCACATTCGATGTAGTGTATCGTTATTTATTACATAAGGGCTATAAAGTGCGTTATGTTCGTAATATAACCGATGCAGGACATTTTGAAGAGGAAGGAAAACAAGCCGAAGATAAAATTGCGTCCAAAGCCATTTTAGAAAAATTGGAGCCTATGGAATTGGTGCAAAAATATACGCACTTATACCATTGGGCCATGGAGCAATTTAACAATATGCCACCAAGTATTGAGCCTACTGCAACAGGTCATATTGTAGAGCAAATTGAAATGATTAAAACCATTATTAAAGATGGTTATGGATATGAAAGTAATGGATCGGTTTATTTTGATGTAGTTAAATACAACGACGATTATTCTAAAAAAAATCAGCCCTATGGAATTTTGAGCGGCCGTAATTTAGAAGAACAATTAGAAACAACACGTGAGTTAGAAAATCAGGAAGAGAAAAGAAATAAAGTAGATTTTGCTTTATGGAAAAAAGCACCAGCCGAACATATCATGCGCTGGCAAAGCCCTTGGGGAGAAGGTTTCCCGGGATGGCATATTGAGTGTTCTGCAATGGCAACAAAATATTTAGGCAAACAATTTGATATACATGGAGGTGGGATGGACTTACAATTTCCACACCACGAATGTGAGATTGCGCAAAGCAATGTGTGCAATCACGAAATACCTGCGCGTTATTGGATGCACAATAATATGATTACCATTAACGGTCGCAAGATGGGTAAGAGCTATAACAATGTGATTAAATTAAGTGAATTGTTTACCGGCAATCACCACGAATTAACA
>CANGMV010000096.1 GCA_947454745.1 Bacteroidota bacterium
GCATAAATTGTATATTTGTTACTCAATAATTAAACTATGAGCAAGTACAGATCAGGTGTTTTATTTGGCAAAGAATTAGAAGCTTTGTACAACGACGCAAAAGCAAACAATTTTGCCATTCCAGCAGTTAATACTACAGGAACAGATACGATTAATGCAGCTATCGAAACTGCAGCAAAATTAAAATCTCCTATTATTATTCAATTCTCAAATGGCGGTGCGCAATTTATTGCAGGTAAAGGCATGCCAAATGACAATTTACAAGCCAATATTCAAGGTGCCATTGCAGGTGCTTTACATGTTCACCAAGTAGCTAAATATTACGACGTGCCGGTTGTTTTACATACCGACCACGCTGCTAAAAAATGGTTGCCATGGATTAGCGCTTTGATTGACGAAAGCGAGAAATATTTCAAATTACACGGACAGCCATTGTTTAGTTCACATATGTTGGACTTATCCGAAGAGCCTATCGAAGAAAATATACAAACATCGGTTGAATTTTTCAAGCGTATGGCTCCATTAGGAATGGGTATCGAAATTGAATTAGGTGTGACAGGTGGCGAAGAAGATGGCGTTGACAACAGTGGTGTTGAAAACGATAAATTATACACACAACCCGAGCACGTAGCTTATGCTTATACTGAATTAGGCAAAGTAGGTAACTTATTTACGGTAGCTGCTGCATTTGGTAATGTGCACGGTGTATATAGCCCAGGTAATGTGGAATTAAAACCTGAAATTTTACACAATAGCCAATTACATATTGAGAAAACCTTAGGTACTGCTCCAAAACCAGTATACTTTGTATTCCATGGTGGATCTGGTTCTCCTCAAAATCAAATTAGAGAAGCCATCGGTTACGGTGCTATCAAAATGAATTTGGATACCGATTTACAATGGGCTTTCTGGGAAGGAATTTTAGGATACTACAAAAAAAATGAAGCTTATTTACAAACTCAATTGGGTAACCCTGAAGGAGCTGATAAGCCTAATAAAAAATACTACGATCCTAGAGTTTGGTTAAGAAAAGGAGAAGAGTCTTTTATAAAGAGATTAGAACAATCTTTTGAGGACTTAAACTGTATTAACAGAAACGCATAAACAAAATTTTAACACAGCCACCCATTGTAATAAAGGGGTGGCTGTTATTTTTTTTATAAATTTATTGTAGTAACGATTGCTCACTTAAATGCCCCACTATGAGAAACAGAGAAGAAGATATTGAAGTGAATTTGACCGGTGACGAATCTACGAGTAATGAAACCGGTAAACCTAGATGGTTTAAGAGAATTAAAAGAGGTATTACTACTTCTACTGCCGACAAAAAAGAAACACCCGAAGGTTTATGGACTAAATGTCCTTCCTGTAACCATATTTGTACAAGCTCTGAATTAAAAGAGCATTTATACATTTGCACGAGTTGTAATTATCATCACCGTATTGGTAGTGATGAATATTTCGAAATGTTATTCGACGACCAAGTATACGAAGTACTTTACGACAATATTGTAAGTAAAGATGCATTGAACTTTACCGATCTTAAAAATTATCAAAAACGTTTAGACGAAATACATTCTAAAACGGATTTAAAAGATTCCATGCGTGTTGGTGTGGGCAAAATGAATGGCGAAGGCTATGTAGTTGCCTGTATGGATTTTGAATTTATTGGAGGCTCATTAGGTAGTGTAATGGGTGAAAAATTTAGTCGTGCAGTTGATTATTGTATTGCGCACAAACTACCCTTTTTAGTAATCAGCAAAAGTGGTGGTGCACGTATGATGGAGAGTGCATTTAGCTTGATGCAATTGGCTAAAACAAGTGGTAAGCTATCTCAATTAAGTGATGCGAAATTACCTTTCATCTCCTTATTAACCGATCCTACCTTTGGTGGTATTTCGGCTAGCTTTGGTATGTTGGGTGATATAAATATAGCAGAGCCTGGCGCATTAATCGGATTTGCAGGCCCTAGGGTTATTAAAGAAACCATCAAAAAGGATTTACCTGCAGGTTTCCAAAGAAGTGAATTTTTATTGGAACATGGGTTCCTCGATTTCATCGTAGATCGCAAGGAATTAAAGAATAAATTATCCGAAGTAGCCTTCTTATTCAGAAACTAATCATTTCTATTTCTTAACTAGGCATACTTATACTACTTTTGTTGTCCCAGCCGAAAGACTGGGACATTTTTTATGGCGAAATCAAAAGCATTACCAGCTAAAGAATTAAATAATAGGCAAGCCTATTTTAATTACAACATAGAGGACAAATATGTTGCTGGGATGGTATTGCTTGGCACTGAAGTTAAATCGATACGAGAAGGCAAGGTAAGTTTTAATGATTCCTTCTGCTTTTTTGATCGAGGTGAATTATGGGTGCGCAGTTTATACATTAATGCATACTCTCATGGTTCTGCTAATAATCACATTGAAGTACACGATCGTAAATTACTTTTAGAAAAAAGAGAACTAAAAAAGATCGAAGCCAAGGTTAAAGAAAAAGGCTTCACCATTGTACCCCTTCGTATTTTCTTTAACGAAAAGCATTACGCTAAATTGGAAATCGGGATTGGCAAGGGTAAAAAAGAATTCGACAAAAGAGAGACCATTAAAAATCGTGATGTAGACAAAGAAATTAAGCGTTTATTGAAAAGATAATATTTTCAATAAATAATTTGAATTCCCAAATACAATTAGAGCTATAATTTTAGCATTTAATTACTGATACTTTGTTTTATTTTCCTGCTTGTAATTTAACTGTTCTGCTAATGCATCCGGATGCGGTTTGTGTGTTGTAGCATAAGCAACACCTAGTAGCGCTGCAAATATCCCAAAGGACCAGGCTAATTCTTTTCCTATTAACCAATATCCCCAAATTTGATTGATTGCGGCCTTTTCCGGATGACTTAATTCATAAATCACTTCGGTCTGCTGCCCTATTTTATTCGCATACAATTGCTTGTCTAATTTTAACACATACGGCTTTCCAAACTCAGTATATAGCGCCGCCACAGCATCACCTTGTGCTACTATTGTTGCTGGTGCTGTCTCACTATCCACATAATCTGGCACTCTACTGTAAGGCAGGTAAATCAAAAAGCAGACAACAAATAATATTATAGAGGACTTTATCATAAATATATTAAGGAACACTCCTAATTAAAAAGAGCCCCTAGTATTGCTACCAAGGACTCTTAAAGCTACTTTATTAATAAATGATTAATTGCTTAAACTTCTAAAATCCACAGGAACCAATTTACTTACACCAGGCTCTTGCATGGTTACACCGTAAATAACATCCACTGCACTCATGGTTTGTTTATTGTGCGTTACAATAATGAACTGAGAGTTATCAGAGAACTTCTGAATCATTTGCGTGAACTTGCCTACGTTGGCATCATCCAATGGCGCATCCACCTCATCCAAAATACAGAATGGTGCTGGCTTGATTAAGTAGATCGCAAACAACATTGCAGTTGCAGTTAAAGTACGCTCTCCTCCTGATAACTGTGTAATAGATGATGGACGCTTACCCTTAGGTTTCGCTACAATCTCTACAGCAGTTTCAGCTAAATTATCTGGATCCACTAATACCAAGTCACAAGAATCTTCTTCCGTAAATAAGGCCTTGAATACTTTTTGGAAATTTTCTCTCGCGGTATTATAAGTTTCTAAGAAGGCTTGGTTGGCTGTTGCTTCTACTTCTTGAATGGTTTGCAATAAACTTTCTTTCGCAGTTACTAGGTCGTTCTTTTGTTCTAAGATAAAATCGTAACGCTTTTTCATTTCGGTGTAGGCTTCAATTGCTGTTGGATTCACTTCACCCATATTCTCTAAACGCTTTTTCATCTTCTCAGCGCTTACTTGCAATTCTTCCAAAGTCTCTTCAGTTTGACGACCTTTATCCAACACTTCTTCTAACTCCACTTTAAACTCAACGCTTAAACGTTCTTTCATTCCAGACAACTGCAATTTCAAATTGTTCAACTTGTCTTTGATCTCAGTAATCAATTGATCTACTAATTCTTTAGACTTGATTTGCAATCTTACTGCACTTTCTTTTTCTTGAAGATCGTTACGTAATGTATAATAAGCTTGATCGGCTTCGTTTAATTTTAATTCTTCTTCCTCTTTTGTTTTAATCAAGTCCACCAACGCAGCTTCGATTTGCGCCAATTGCTCCTTGCTTTCCACAATCGCTGTAGAGGCTTCAGTTAATTGTGCTGAATTGCTTTGAATTTGTGCGTGTAAATCATTTAATTGATTTTCCTTAAACACCACTTCTTGTTGTAGGGACTCAATCTTACTTTGTTGTTTTGTCAACTGCAAATTCATTTCATTGAATTCACCCGATGCCAAATGGTAAGCTTGCTCGGCTGCTTGGTATGCTAATTCAATGGCTTCCAATTTAGCCTGTGTTTCGTGTAAAGAAAGATTCAATGCTTCAAGTGCAACACGCGTATCCGCTATTGCAGCATGTTCTTCCTCCACCTTTGCAGCATACTCCGCTAATTTAGTTACTGCATTCGCTTGTGCCGATTGCAGGTTTTCTAAACGGTTCTTATTTGCAAAAACTTCGTTAATTAAAGTATTGATAGATTGCTCGGTAGAACGAATCTCATTTTCTTTTAATTGTTCGTTAAATACTAATACAGAATTATGTTGTTCTTGGATTTGATCTTTTAATACATTCACCACTTTTTCTTGTGCTTGAATATCTTCTAGTAATTTTTCCAAGTTTTTAGCACGTCCAATTTTCTTTCCTTCAAATAATCCTACGCTACCTCCAGTTAAAGTAAATTTACCTTTTACATATTTACCCGACTTCTCTAAAATCACGCCAGTAGAATTGATTTCTAATGCAGCTTCATTTTCAGCTATAAATACATTGCCTAATAAATGATTTGCTAATGCAGCATATTTAGGATCTATTTCAATTACAGATAATGCAGCAATGGTATTTGACGGAGCAGCCTCCGCTTTAGCACCACTTAATTGATCTAATAAGAAGAAGTTTGCTTTTCCTTTTTTGTTTTCGTCTAACAAATGAACTGCCTGCATTCCTTCTTTTAAATTATTCACCACATAGTAGTTCAAATAGGGCTCTAATACATTCTCAACAGCAGTTCTATATTGCTCTTGTACATATAAAATATCTGATAAAATGGGTGCTTCATGATTCCATCCCGTATTCTTATGCAAAAACTTAACACTCTCAGGATATCCTTCCATTGAGTCCACCAAGCTCTTTAATAAATCATACTCGTTTTTCTTAGCATCCAAAATTCTTGTTTGATCCGC
>CANGMV010000097.1 GCA_947454745.1 Bacteroidota bacterium
GCAACAGCTACAAGGGTACAACAAACCGAAGAGAACAATCGTTCTGTAATTGAAAAAGCATTAAAACGAACTTTCTCTCCAGAGTTCTTAAACCGTATCGACGATGTAATTGTATTCAATTCATTGACTAAAGAGAATATCTATTTAATCATAGATATCATTATGAAGAATGTATTGGGTAGATTGGTCAATTTAGGATTGAATTTGATATTGACCGAAACTGCAAAAGAATTTATTGCAGACAAAGGATATGATGTTCAATTCGGCGCGAGACCATTACATAGAGCTATTCAAAAATATATCGAAGACCCATTGGCAGAAGAGATATTAAATGCAAGTGTGAAACAAGGTGATGTATTGATAGGCGATTTAAATGCCGACAAAACAGCGTTGAGTTTTACTTTGCAAAAGAAGGAAAAAGAAAAAGCGGTTAAAGAACCAAAGGAGCCTAAGGCGCCAAAGGAACCGAAACAGGATTAATATGTTTTTGTAAACTTGTTATATACAATCGTTCTTCAAAAAAAAGGCTTCGATCTGAAATAGATTCGGGGCCTTTTTATTTGAAAGTAATTATGGTTGTAATGTAGCGTTGTGAATTACTGTGCTTAATTATTTCGTGCCCCAACGATAACCTTTGGCATTCAAACCTGCAAGGTCCAAAATTCGATGCACTACCGTAAACGCAACTTCTTCAATGGTTTGAGGTTTGCTATAAAAACTAGGTGTGGCAGGACAAATAATGCCACCTGCTAAAGTAACTGTTTCCATGTTTTTAATATGGATCAAATTATAAGGAGTTTCACGAGCCACTAAAATTAATTTACGACGCTCTTTTAAAATCACATCCGCAGCTCTTGTACTTAAGTCGTCGCTGACACCACTTGCGATTCTACCCAACATGCCCATACTACAAGGTACCGCAATCATGATATTATATTGAGCCGAACCTGAAGCGAAAGGAGCGTTAAAGTCATTCTTAGCATAAAAAGTAAAAGGGTAGTTGGTATACTCTTTGTTGCCCAATTCGGTCTCCCAAACAATTTTGGCATTATCGCTCATCACCACACCTACGGCCTCGTATTGGTCCTTCATTTGTACCAAACTATCCAATAAGCATTTGGCGTAAATGGCGCCACTAGCGCCTGTAATGGAAACGATAATTTTGTTCATATTCAATTAACAAAATTAAGAAGGAATTGTTGAATTATTTCCAAATGTAAATATCAGGTGTATAGCCTATAACTTGAAAATTGTATTTTCTGGTACTGTTTTCGGTATAATAGGAGCCTCGCTTAGTATAAATTGCAATGGCACCATTGCCTGTAGGTCCACCGCCCATGGGGGAGAATACTTTTACCATTGCAATATCATTAGTATTCACATAACTAGCCATTTCGTTATCCACTTTAAACTCATCTAAATATATGTCCACATTGCTTTCTCTCCATTTTAAAGCATAGTTGCCAGTTGCTTCTCTGCTCACTTTTAAACCAGCAATCTTGCCTTGTAGAAAACTAAAAATATCTGTTGCATTGCCAATTTGAGTGCCCTCAATGCCATCAAAAATTTGAGGAGATCCAAACT
This sequence comes from Bacteroidota bacterium, assembly GCA_947454745.1. GTDB lineage: Bacteria > Bacteroidota > Bacteroidia > Chitinophagales > Chitinophagaceae > Sediminibacterium. The sequence continues at coordinate 1,585 of CANGMV010000097.1, forward strand.
TAAATAACCCCGAAGCATACTCTTCATCAAATAGTTCTACTTTTTTCTTGATCAATGATTTAACAGTTACTTCATTAAGTGTGAATTTTTTATTTTCATTTAAATCAAACTTGTAATTTGTAATTTGGGCTGTATCAATTTTAGGATCTATTTTGCCAATGGAAATAAATTCAGTGATCTTGGCAATGGGAGTGAATGTGCTATCAAGATAGTTCTCAATATCAATATAAAGATGTTGATTTTTTTTGCCAATTTCTGAAAATACGATTCGGGCAGTATCTTCAAAAATCATTTTTGGTGTACTAAAATAACCAGCAGGTGTTGGACTTAAAAAACCAATATAAGAGTCTTTGTTTTTAGTCAGTAATAAATAGTTATATCCTTTTGATTTTTCATCATAATCTTTGATTTTCCCCTTTACGCTTAAAAAATTATTTTGAAGTAAAAAGGTAACAGCATATCTGCCTTCCGGAATAAGATCCCCGATAACAATGCCAGGAGTGGCATTTCCATTTATTAATGGGTACCTGAATTTCCATTGATGCTTAGTTTCAACGTTTTCTATCACTACATTTAGCGTGATTTTAGATTTTGTAGGATTGTCAAATTTGTAATCGCATTCAAAAAACAAAGTGTCTTTTCTTTTTAGTTCATGCTTTTCGATATTGATTAAAAGGGTGTCTGCATTTGACGCAATTGCGCATAAAGACATGAAAAGCGAAATAAATAAAAAGTATAATTTATGCATTGAACGTGTTTTATAAAACAAATGTAATTTTTAAGTTTAATAATTTTTGTGTTTTTAAACTCGGGTCTATGTATTTATTTTTTTACTATAGGTTTGCTGATAAGTAATTAGATTGTTTTCTAAATACCCGTCATCATTGTTTATAAAACAAAATCCCCTCGATTGCTCGAAGGGATTTGAAAAGGGAAGGATACATTTAATATCTTGAAACTAGATTTTGTACATTTTTTCGTAGTACTCCTCAGCCATTCTATTACTATCAAATTGGAAACGTACATCACGCATGCCATTCTTAGTAATTGAACGCCATGTATCACGATTTTCATAATACATAGGTACAATCTCGTTTTCTAATATTTTATATAATTCATCTAAATCATAATCATCTTGCTCCTGCGTGCTCATGTTACCGTAATCGGCCTTTGGCACAACGAAACCATTGTTGCCATGGTTCACGAACTCTGGAATCCATCCGTCGTCGGTAGAAAAGTTAACGGCACCATTCATGGCAGCAGTCATTCCTGAAGTACCAGATGCTTCTCTTGGAACACGTGGGTTATTTAACCAAACGTCCGAAGCTTGCTTCATACGCTTGCTTAATCCTAATTCATATCCAATCAAAACCGCAACATTGTTATAGTTCTTACTTAAATGAACCAAGTTATTGAATTGAGAAATTGCAGGATAGTCAACAGGGTAAGGTTTTCCAGCAAAAATAATTTGAACCGGGTGCTTTAGGTTGCCTAATAATTTTTCGAAACGTTCTAAATCCCATGAAAGGAAATCGGCACGCTTGTAACCAGCAAAACGTCTTGCCCAAACAATAGTTAAAACATTTGGATCAAATACTTTACCTGTTTGATCAGCTACAATTTCGAATGCACGCTTTTTCAAATACATTTTACGATCGTCAAAACCAGCATCGTCATTTGCTTCTGCAAATTTATACAATTGCTTGTCGGCCCAATAGCGCCAGTTTTGTGCATTGGTAATATGATCGATTGGGCAGATGCCTTCGTATTTGCCCCACATTTCACGACTTACATGTCCGTGTAATTCAGAAACACCGTTTGCTTTACGTGCAAAACGAAGTGCTGCTAAAGAGTGGTTGAATTGATCGTCATGTATGCCAGTCAATTTTCTTACTTCGTCAATGCTCAAGCCGCAGAAATAACCCATTTTATGACATAAATAAATGTCATGCTTTTCGTTACCTGCTTCTTCGGGAGTATGAGTAGTAAATACCAAACGCTTTTTAACTTCGTCTAATGATTTGTATTTATTTAATAAGTAGAATGCACTTGAAAAACCATGTGCCTCATTTAAGTGATACACTTCTGGTTCGAAATTTAATTCGTCAATCAACTTTGCACCACCCACACCTAATAAAATGAACTGTGCGACTTTAGTAGCTACGTTTGCATCATATAAACGGTGCGTAATAGTTTGAGATACATAATCGTTCTCAGGTAAGTCGGTACTTAATAAGAACAATGGTGCACTACAAAATGTGTTAGGTGCTAAGTAATATGCTTTCACCCAAACCGGATGATCATGAATCATAATCTGATACTTAATACCAGTATCTTCCAGGAAGCTATACATCTTCTCCATGAAAGTCACTTGTAAAGTTTGATCCTGATTTCTTGCTTGGTCATAATAACCATATTTCCAAAGGATACCAACACCAATCATATTTTGATTTAGTTCGTAAGCACTTCTTAAATGTGATCCAGCTAAAAATCCTAATCCACCACTGTAAATTTTTAAAGGTTGGTGGATTGCAAATTCCATAGAAAAGTAAGCTGCCTTTTTCTTAAACTGTTCGTTTATTTTGTATGGCACCTGGTAATTTCTAAAACTCATAGTTAGGGCGTTTGTTAATTTGTGTGCAATATAATGGTATTTACCTAAAATGTACTTAATACACATTTAGGTGTGAATAACAATCGTTTGCAATGCCCTTTTGTGGATTATTTCTTCTTTTTAGCCTTCCTTTTTCGGTCGTAATTGTCATTAAAATAACAAGTCATTCCGCGGTGATTTCCGCAATTTCCGTCTTCTTTTATACGAACTGAATTGCCTACGATACTAAAATGGATGATACAAGGATCTCCTTTTTCGTTATAGGTAGCTATGTTTTTATTAAAATTCAATATGCCCTTTAATTCACCTACACAGGCACCATCGCGTTTTTCGAAATGCATAAAAAACTGGTACTTGTTAGGATTGCCATGGTCGCGTAAAGCAATAAAATTTTTAGCGTCCGAGCCATAGTCTCCACTGTACATATTGCTGGTAGCTAATGTGTCAATTGGATTGATGACTATTTTATTTTCAGGTTTTTTATTGCTGTCAAAATAAATAAGACGGAAACTACTGTCGGTATAAGCCCAACCTTTTTTCTCATAAGTGAGCACATTGTCGTTGCCCATTTTATTTTCTTCGACTAAGAAAGAGGGTTCTTTATTAATAGCAAGTGATTTGCCGTATAGTCTTGAATTTTTATTTTCATCCGAAAAGTCGGTAATGATTTTGTAATCTAAGTACTTATTTTTTTTGCTAAAAACAACTACTGCTATTTCCTGTTTTTTAGGATGTTGCACATTTAAAAGCAAGTAATACTCTGTTTCTTTTTCGATACGTATTAATGGATGAATTAATGCCTTGTTGTTTTTTGAATCAATAATATTTTCAACCACCGAATCAGGGACAAATTGAGCCAATGCTTTACTGCCAATGGTTAGGGTATCGCTAAAACGTTTTAAGTTGGTATCTGAAATCCTTACCGGCAACTCAGTTGCTTTAAATGCTTTATTAAAGTCATTTATTTTAATGGGGGTATTACCCGACATATCGGTCTTTTTTTCGCCACAAGCCATCAATATGCAGGATAATCCTATAAAGTACCATTTACGCATTCGGTAGTTTTTGTTAAAATTAGACTATCAAACTGAGTTACAC
>CANGMV010000098.1 GCA_947454745.1 Bacteroidota bacterium
GCTGTTTTTACAGTGATTTCCATTTGAATTGACTTATGCTGTTATAGATGTCGCGAAGTTACAAAATGGGTGCTTAAGCAAAGCCTAGATTTACCAACATAATCACATTCAAAATGTGTATCAACTAATTTATTTACTACACATTGTGCGTTAACAAAAACGAATATTCTATGAAAATCAACTATTTAGAACAATAAATAATATTATATTATTTATTAATATTAATATTTTATTCACAAACACCTTATTTTTTAACATATTTATGGTCAAAATAACAATTCTTACTTATTTTCGTGTTCAGATAGAAGAAATAAGTGATTATTAATTGTATATTTTATTTTTTTAATATTTAAACATTCGTACCATGTCTAAATCTAAATTGGAGTACATCTGGTTAGATGGTTACAAACCAACTCAGTCCTTAAGAAGCAAAACAAAAATCGAAAACAACTTTAGTGGAAAACTAGAAGATTGTGATATGTGGAGCTTTGATGGCTCTTCAACAGAACAAGCCTTAGGTGGATCATCTGACTGCTTATTAAAGCCTGTATTTATTTGTAAAGACCCTCAACGTAAAGATGCATATTTAGTAATGTGCGAAGTTTTAAATGCCGATGGTACTGCACACGTTTCAAATGGTCGTGCAACCATTCAAGACGATGACAATGATTTTTGGTTTGGATTTGAGCAAGAATATTTTTTATGGAACCCAGCAACAAATAAGCCATTAGGTTTTCCAGAAGGTGGATACCCAGGTCCTCAAGGCCCTTACTATTGTTCAGTTGGCGCGAACAATGCATACGGAAGAAATATTGTAGAAGAGCATTTAGATGTATGTTTAGAAGCAGGATTAAATGTAGAAGGAATTAATGCAGAAGTAGCAGCAGGACAATGGGAATTTCAAATTTTCGCAAAAGGTGCTAAAGAAGCAGGCGATCAAATTTGGGTAGCAAGATATTTATTAGAAAGAATTGGTGAAACATACGGAGTTTCTATTAACTGGCATTGTAAGCCATTAGGGACATTAGACTGGAACGGTTCAGGTATGCATGCCAACTTCTCTAACACAACATTAAGAACTTGTGGCAAGAAAGAAACTTATGATATTATTTGTGAGTCTTTCCGCCCATTTGTAAAAGAACATATTGATGTATACGGCGCTGACAATCACTTACGTTTAACAGGTAAGCACGAAACAGCGAGTATTCATGACTTCTCATTTGGCGTGTCTGACAGAGGCGCTTCAATTCGAATTCCTATCGGCGCAGTAGAGAAAGGTTGGAAAGGATGGTTGGAAGACCGTCGTCCAAACTCTGCAGCAGATCCTTATAAAGTTGCAGCAAGAATTATCACTACGGTGAAAACTGCAAAGGTTTAGTAATCAAGGTTTTTTAGAATAGGCATTCATAAATTGTGTTTTGAATTGTGATCCCCCAAGAAATTGGGGGATTTTTTGTGCATTATTGATAATATAATTAAGGGATAGCTTAATTATTGGGGGTAAATTTGCATTGCTTAACAAATCAAAAATTAATACATATGTCATTAAGAACCGATGCGGTAAATCATGTGAGTCATGGTAACATCACTTCACCTGATATTAAAGGCGCTAAAATCACAGGTGTTTTTGGCGAAAGTGTTTTTACATTAAAAACAGCGAGAGAATATTTAAGTGATGAGGCTTATAAAAGCTTAGTTGCAAGTATTAAAGGTGGAAAAAAAATTGATCGTACGGTGGCAAGTCAAATTGCTTCAGGTATGCGTGCTTGGGCTGAAAGCAAAGGCGTTACGCATTACACGCACTGGTTCCAACCCTTAACTGGAACAACAGCAGAAAAACACGATTCTTTCTTTACATTAAAGTCGGATGGCACAGCCATTGAAGAATTTGAAGGAGCTGCCTTAATTCAACAAGAGCCTGACGCGTCTTCATTCCCGAACGGTGGACTAAGAGCTACATTTGAAGCAAGAGGCTACTCAGCATGGGATCCATCTTCTCCCCCATTCATAATTGAAATTGGAAACGGAAAAACATTATGTATCCCAACTATTTTCATTGCATACACTGGTGAGTCATTGGACTATAAAGCACCCTTAATGAAAGCGGTGGAGTCATTAAATAAAGCAGCTGTAACAGTTTGTAATTATTTTGACAAGAACGTAACTAAAGTAACCCCAACATTAGGTTGGGAGCAAGAATATTTTGTGATTGACGAGGCTTTGGTAAATGCGCGCCCCGATTTAGTACAATGCGGCAGAACTGTATTTGGTTTTACGCCAGCAAAAGGGCAACAATTAGAAGACCATTACTTTGGTTCGATTCCTGAAAGAGTATATGCATTTATGCGTGACTTTGAAAACGAATCTTACAAACTAGGTATTCCTTTAAGAACAAGACATAACGAGGTTGCACCTGCTCAATTTGAGTGTGCTCCAATTTTTGAAGAAGTGAATATTGCAGTGGATCATAACATTCTATTAATGGATGTAATGACAAGAGTCGCAAAGCGTCATCGTTTGGTAGTATTGTTACATGAAAAACCATTTGCCGGAATTAATGGAAGTGGAAAGCATAATAACTGGAGTTTAGCAACGGATACAGGCGTGAACTTATTGGCACCTGGTAAAACACCAAAGACCAATTTAATGTTCTTGACTTTCTTTGTGAATACCATTAAAGCAGTGCATGATTACGCAGATATTTTAAGAGCATCTATTGCCTCTGCATCCAACGATTTTCGTTTAGGTGCAAACGAAGCGCCTCCTGCTATTATTTCTGTGTTTATTGGCGACTACTTAACAAAAGTATTGAACGACGTGGAAAGCCGCGTTGGCAGTAAGTTTGACGAGCAAGACGAAGCTATCTTAAAAATTGATTTGCACAGAAGTATTCCTGAATTGTTAATTGACAATACCGATCGTAACAGAACTTCTCCATTTGCTTTTACAGGTAATAAATTTGAATTCCGCGCAGTAGGTTCTACAGCAAACTGTGCATTACCAATGACTATTTTAAATACCATTGTTGCTGATACCTTAAACAAATTCGCTAGCGAAGTAGATGCGTTAATGGAAAAGGGTGACAAGAAAGAAATTGCAATTATGCAAGTGATTCAAAAATATATTGTTGCTAGTAAAAAGATTTTATTTGAAGGTGATGGCTATAGTGAAGCTTGGCATAAGGAAGCGGAGAAAAGAGGCTTACCTAATTTAAAAACTACGCCAGTTGCATTGGATGCTATGGTGACTGAGAAAGCAAAGCAATTGTTTAAAGACAATGGCATTTATACGCATGCTGAATTAGAAGCACGTCACGAAATTGAATTAGAAAAATATATCAAGAAAGTGCAAATTGAAGCGCGTGTAATGGGCGACTTAGCAACCAACCATATTATTCCTGCTGCTATTAAGTATCAGAATGAATTGTTGAAGAACGTAAACTTATTACGTGATGCTGCTTTACCTGAAAAGTTATACAAAGGACAATTGACTTTGTTAAAAGACGTAAGCACACATATTCAACAAGTGTATGAGAATACACATGCAATGGTAGAAGAAAGAAAAGTAGTAAACAATATCGAGAACTCTCGCGACAAAGCAATTGCTTATGAAGCAAAAGTAAAAGCGCAATACTTTGACAAGATTCGTTACCACGTTGACAAATTAGAGCAATTGGTAGACGACGAGTTATGGACCTTGCCTAAGTACAGAGAATTGTTATTTTTAAGATAATAGTTTCAAAGTATTATATTTCAATCCCGAATCAGTCATGGTTCGGGATTTTTTTATTAAGAATAAATTAAATAGAAATGCCCCGAACGAATCCGAGGCATTAAATATTGCGAAGCAGAAAGCTTTCAAAAAAAAAAAATTACTTCATCTTAAATGTCTCTAAAAATTTTGTAGTAAAGTTTCCTTTTATAAAATCTTCATTTTGCATTAATTGCAAGTGGAAAGGAATGGTTGTTTTTACACCTTCAATTACATATTCGCTCAATGCACGATACATAGTATTGATAGCTTCCTCACGTGTTTGTGCAACTGTAATTAATTTACCAATCATTGAATCATAATACGGAGGAATTACATAACCTGCGTATACATGACTATCTACACGAACACCATGTCCGCCTGGAGTATGTAACACAGTAATTTTCCCTGGTGAAGGTCTAAAATCATTGTAAGGATCTTCGGCATTGATACGACATTCAATAGCGTGTAATTTAGGCTCGTAGCTTTTACCTGAAATTTTTTCGCCAGCAGCTATTTTAATTTGCTCTTTAATTAAGTCATAGCTTACTACTTCCTCGGTAACACAATGCTCTACTTGAATACGCGTATTCATTTCCATAAAGTAGAAATTGCGATGCTTGTCTACTAAAAACTCAACCGTACCTACGCTTTCATAATTAATGGCAGAAGCTGCTTTAATAGCTGCATCTCCCATTCTTTGGCGTAAGTCAGGAGTCATAAATGGCGAAGGAGATTCTTCCACCAACTTTTGGTGTCTTCTTTGAATAGAACAATCACGCTCACTTAAATGACAAACATTTCCGTATTGATCACCCGCTACTTGAATCTCAATATGTCTTGGCTCTTCCACGAATTTCTCCATGTACAAACCATCATTTTTAAAACTAGCCCCTGCTTCCATTTTAGCAGTCTCATACGCTTTTTGAATTTCTTCTTCTTTCCATACTACACGCATTCCCTTTCCACCACCACCTGCTGTTGCTTTGATGATTACAGGATATCCAATTTCTTTGGCTAATTTTTTTGCTTCGTCGATGCTTTCTAATAAACCTTCACTACCCGGCACTACTGGCACACCTGCCTTAATCATCGTTTCTTTTGCAGTGATTTTATCTCCCATGCTATTAATCATATCAGGAGTAGGTCCAATAAACTTAATGCCATGGTCCGCACAAATTTGAGCAAACTTTGCATTCTCCGCTAAGAAACCATAACCAGGATGCACCGCATCGGCATTGGTAATTTCACAAGCCGCCATAATATGGGGGATGTTCAAATAAGATTCCTGACCTTTTGGTCCACCAATGCAAACTGCTTCATCGGCAAATTTTACATGCAAGCTATCTTTATCGGCAGTAGAATAAACGGCCACTGTTTTAATGCCCATTTCTCTACAAGTACGAATAATACGCAACGCAATTTCGCCACGATTGGCAATCAATATCTTTTTAAACATTTTGTTAATTTAAAGTTCACAATGAGAGACTAAGCTGGTTGTACCAAGAATAAAGGCTGGTCGTATTCAACC
>CANGMV010000099.1 GCA_947454745.1 Bacteroidota bacterium
GACAAAGTCACCACGAAAAGTAGAACAAATCAATGATTTATTTAAAGCGGATAAAAAAGAATTAAAAGGCGACACTTTACCTACTGATTACTTTGCAAAAATTTATAAGAACAATGATTTAAGAGATCCACGTGGATATATTATTCCTGTAAATCAATCTTCAACAGCAACTGCATTTATAAATATCTTAATTAATAGTGGGATTAAAGTGCAAAAAGCAACATCTGATTTTGCAGTTGCCGGAAAAAATTATCCTGCAGGTTCTTATGTTGTGAAAGCGAATCAAGCATTTCGACCACATGTACTAGATATGTTTGAACCACAGGATCACCCAAATGATTTTCAATATCCAGGTGGACCACCAGTGCGCCCTTATGATGCGGCAGGTTGGACACCCGCGTTTACGATGGGCATTCAGTTTGATAGAATCTTAGATGATTTTAATGGTCCTTTTGAAACCATTGCTTACGGACAAGTACAGCAAGCAATTGGAAAAATAAATATGGATGCAAAACAAATTGCAGGGTATACTTTTTCTACAAAAGACAACGATGCCTATGTTGCTGTAAATGATTTATTAAAAGAAGGCGCTGATGTTTACAAAAACAAAGAACAGTATTTTTTAGCGGCTTCGAATAAAGCGGAAGCGATTGTTAAAAAAATTAGTGAATCAAATGGGGTTTCGTTTACTGCTGTAACGAATAAGCCAGCGGACATCAACAATAAAGTGCAGCCACTTCGCATTGCACTTTGGGACAAATATGGCGGATCGATTTCGTCGGGCTGGGTAAGATGGATTTTTGAGCAATACCATTTTCCATTCAATGTAACTTATGCTAAAGAGATTGACGCAGCTGATTTAAATAGTAAATACGATGTAATTGTGTTTGTGGAAGGAGCGATTCCTGCATTGGTTGCTACTCCATCACAATGGGAAGAGAAAGAGCCTAAGGAAGATGAAACGCCAGCAGAATACAAAGAGCGTCTTGGAAAAATCACTGCACAAAAATCAATTCCTGCTTTGCAAAAATTCTTAAACAACGGAGGTCGTGTAATCACCATTGGATCAAGTGCGAATTTGGCGTATCATTTAAACCTGCCTGTTAAAAACGCTTTGGTAGAAATGGTGGCTGGAAAAGAAAAAGCATTGCCTGGAGAAAAATTTTATATTCCTGGAAGTGTGATGCAAGTAGATGTTGATTATAATTATGCGCCTAACTGGGGTATGAATAAAAAGGCGGATGTATATTTTAGTGCAAGCCCTGTTTTTAAATTAGCGCCAGAAGCCATTGCACAAAAAGAAGTAACCCCATTGGCTTGGTATGCAAGTGCAACAACACTTAGAAGTGGTTGGGCATTTGGACAAGCTTACTTACAAGACGGAGTTGCTGCATTTGAAGCAAATGTAGGCAAGGGAAAATTATTTGTATATGGTCCTGAAATTACATTCCGAGGTCAAACACATGGTACTTATAAAATGTTATTTAATCAGTTGTATCAATAATAAAAGAGTATTGTATATAAAAACCCCTATGTCTTTTTGGGCATAGGGGTTTTTGTTTTTTACTAATTAAAATTATTACATTCCAACAACCTTATACTTGAGTGTATTGCCATCAATAAATTCTTCGTAATAAATATTTTCAGGTGTAACGTATAATTTTTTTCCGTTGATGATTACGATTTTAAATTGACTAGGTAATTGTAAAACGACATCACCTACGCTTGGCATATAAACTGTGGCAGGCGCAGCCGTAGTAGATCCCTCCTTGCTAACCGTTACTTCGGCCTGCTTGTCGGTATTTAATACTCCATCTTTTCCCTGTACAATGTATTTTACTTTTCCATCCTCGCCCATTACTTCTTTATAATAGGTGCCTAGGTATTCGTATAATTTTTGATCATTAATCACAATTGGTTTTGCATCTTTAGGTAAAGCAGGCACTTCAGCACCTACAGGGGCTTGCACCACCTGGTACTTTTTATCTTCGGTAGGGCGGTAAAACACACCACTATAATAGTAGTAAGGGAAACCACCAAAGTTAAATCCCCAATAACCTCTTGGTAAAAAACCCAGGGTTAAACCAAATGGAGGAGCAACTAGGCCATAGTAATCACCATAGGATGCATAAAATAAACCTTCTGCAAAATAATACGGATAGCCACCAAAGGAAAGTCTTAAATAAGAGGAAGGCAAACGATACATTCCACCATAAGGTAATATGCGTACACCAGGATTATAACCTCCTCCAAAACGAATGCCACCACCCCAGCTGGCACCCATTCTTGTTCCTCCAAAATGACCGCCGCCAAATCCACCCCTTCCGCCTCTTTGCGCATGTGCTACCTGAGCAGTAAGCATTAATGCAAATGCCATTAAAAGGATTGCACCAAAACGAGTATTCTTTTTCATAACAAATTTGATTTATTGGTATACAATATTAGACAACAAAATAACAAAGAAGATTAATGTCATAACACTTAAAAATTGCTTAAAGATGTTAAGCTTATCACAATGAATAGCAAACCAAAGCAATGTTATATTCTGTATTTTTGTGTGGCAATAACTTAGCAACAATTTCTATCTTAATAAATTGAATATGAAAAGCACTTTACTGACATTATGTACCCTGTTTTCATTAGTTACAAATGCACAAAAACAAAACCTAACATTGGCTTCAAATGGCCCGGTACAATTAATGACAAATGTACAAGCTGATGGTAAATTTACATATGCAGTTTATTATAAGAACAAATCCGTTGTGGCAAGTTCAAGCCTGGGAATGTTGTTAAGTAAGCCAGCTATTGCTTTGAATACCTTTAATTTATTGGGGGTGGATTCTTCAATGGTGGATAATACTTGGGAGCCTGTTTGGGGGGAACAAAATTCCATTCGCAATAAATACAAAGAGTTTGTTTTTCATGTTACTGACCAAAAAACCAATACCTATTTTGTTAATATCATTTTTAGATTATTTGAAGACGGTGTTGGTTTTAGGTATGAGTTCCCAAAACAAAAAAATCTAAACTATTTTATTGTAAAGGAGGAGCAATCGCAGTTTACATTAACAGGCGACCATAAAACCTTTTGGATTCCGGGCGATTTTGACACGAATGAATATGCTTATAATACTACAAAGCTTTCTGAAATTGACGCTTATGCTGCAAGTGCAAAAGAAAAAGATATTGCAGTTGTTTCTTTAATAAATCCCGATGCAGTTCAAACACCTTTAATGATGAAATCGGCAGAGGGTTTGTATATAAATATTCATGAAGCTGCATTGGTAAATTATCCAGCAATGAATTTATTGTTGAATAAAGAAAGTTTAAGTTTTACATCGGTGTTAGTGCCGGATGCAGTTGGCAATAAAGCTTATTTACAAGCACCTTTTAAAACGCCATGGAGAACAATTATTGTTAGCGATAAAGCAACCGAAATTTTAAGTTCTAAAATGATTTTAAATTTAAATGATCCATCTAAAATTAAAGATCCTTCCTTTATACATCCGCAAAAATTTATTGGTGTTTGGTGGGAAATGCATACAGGTAAAGCAACTTGGTTTAAGGAAGGAGGCAAGCATGGTGCCACCACCGATAACGTTAAAAAGTATATTGACTTTGCTGCACAACATAAATTTGATGGAGTATTAGTGGAAGGATGGAATACAGGATGGGAAGATTGGTTTGGAAATTGGAAAGAAGACGTATTTGATTTTGTAACGCCTTATTCGGACTATGATGTGGACGCATTAACTAAATATGCAAAAGCAAAAGGTGTAAAAATTATTATGCATCATGAAACATCTGGTTCGGCGATTGGGTATGAAAGAAAAATGGATACTGCCTATCGTTTTATGTTGAATCACGATATGAACACGGTTAAAACAGGGTATGTAGGAAAAATTATTCCAAGAGGTGAGCACCATGATGGACAATGGATGGTGAATCATTATAATAGAGTAGCAGACAAGACTGCACAATATAAAATCATGTTGGATGCACACGAACCAGTTCACCCAACAGGCTTGCACCGCACTTATCCAAACTGGATGGCCAACGAGGCGGCGCGTGGCACCGAGTTTAACAACGCACCAACTTTAGGGATATTGCCAGAACACAATACCATTTTACCTTTCACCAGGTTAATGGGAGGTCCAATGGATTACACACCCGGCTTGTTTCATTTTCAGTTGAATCAATTTGAAATTGAAAGAAAACAAAAAGTGCTTTCCACATTAGCAAAACAATTAGCATTGTATGTTACTATGTATAGTCCTTTGCAAATGGCAGCAGACCTACCCGAGAACTACCAAAAACATTTAGATGCATTTCAATTTATAAAGGATGTGCCTGTGAATTGGTCTGCATCAAAAATTATAGAAGCAGAACCAGGCGACTATATCACCATTGCAAGAAAATCAAAAAATAATAAGGATTGGTTTATAGGATCCATCACTGATGAAAATGCAAGAACACTAAATATTAAATTAGACTTCTTGGACAAAACAAAAAAGTACAAAGCAATTATTTACAAGGATGGAAAAGATGCTGATTATAACACCAATCCAGAAGTGTATGCAATTGAACAAAAAATGGTCAATGCTACAACGGAGTTGTTAATTCCCATTGCAAAAGGAGGAGGATGTGCCATTAGTATTTTTGAAATAAAATAATTTTTCAAAATATTTTCAATTGAATATCGGAATTTTGTAAAAGAGTTAAACCTAAATTGTAGTTTTATATAAATATTAAAGTGATGAGTGTATTTTGTTTTGCAAATAATCAAATTAAGCCAATTAATGAAGCGGGCGTTCCTGTAACTGACTTGTTGGTGCAAAGGGGATATGGCATTTTTGATTTTTTAAGAGTAGCTAATGATAAACCACTTTTTATTGAAGACCATTTAGATCGTTTTTTTCATTCTGCCTCCATAATGCGTTTGCCTATTCCACAAACAAGGGAGCAGATAAAAGAGATCGTTCAGGAGTTGATCCAAAAAAACAAAATGCCCTATTCGGGAATGCGTTTGTTAATTGCCGGAGGGGATGCCCCTGATGGTTACACAATTGAGCACCCCCACTTAATTATTATACAAGCCCCTTTGGCGGAGCCAACCACACATTTGCCTGAAACAGGAATTAGTTTAGCTACCTATAATTATGCGCGACAAATTCCAGAAGTTAAAACCACCGACTACTTAATGGCCATTTGGTTGCAACCCTGGATGAAGCAACAAGGAGCAGATGATATCTTATAC
>CANGMV010000100.1 GCA_947454745.1 Bacteroidota bacterium
CAAAGCAAAAGCCATTGCAACAACAGATCCAATCTGTACATAGCGTATTCTTTTAACTTTTAATACGGATACGAATATAAACGAAATAATTAAAATTATGCTAACAATGAGCAGCTGACCCAGCTCTAAACCTAGGTTAAATGCGAAGAGCGGTCCAAGTAAAGATTCCTCCTTCCCGAGTAGGCTTTTCAGGTAAGTGCTAAAGCCTAAACCATGAATCAAGCCAAAAAATAGGGCTAAAAAGTAAATTATGGGGTACTTTGACTTAAAATCGAAGCTTTTTACCCAAAAATTGGACACTGCAGTCATTAAAATGGTCACTGGAATTAAAAATTCTATAATGGCAGACGGGAAATTCAACCAGTTTAAAGTACTTAACGCAAGGGTTACAGAATGACCAATGGTAAATGCGGTTACCAATACCAAAAGCTTTTTCCAATCCGTCAATTGGTACCGAAGGGTGAGTACAAGTACAAATAGTATATGATCCCAAGCACTCCAATCCATAATATGCCTGAAACCTAAGTGTAAATAGATTTCCATTTCGTCCATAAATCAAATTTTTAGGCTAAGTAATTAATCGAGACATTTGCACTAGACAAATATAACTATTATGACTTGGATTGGATGGAAACCACTTACGACCCTTTTAATGGCCTTAATGCACCCTTTTTATGTTTCTGTAATTGATATAAACCACAATGAGAAGGAAGCCAATTTGGAAATAAGTGTGCGTACATTCACGACCGACTTAGAAACGCGCATTGAAAAAGAATACAATGTAAAATTAGATTTATCCGATCCTAAGCAAAAAGCTAAAGCCGAGGAATACATCAATTTATACGTACAAAAAAGACTAGCACTTAGTCCTAATGGTGTAAAAGGAAAATTAGACTTTATCGGATTTGAAATTCAAAAAGAAAGTACTTGGAGCTATTTTGAAATCAACAATATTAAACAGCTCAAACAATTGGATGTTTTTTGCGAGATCCTCTTTGGAATCGATCCACAGCAAATAAATATCCTACATGTAAAAGCGAATGGCCAAAAGAAAAGCTTTGAATTAACAGCTCCCAAAAACAGAACTAGCTTTACTTTTTAAGTTCAATTAACTCAAAGAGGGTTAATTCGTTTTGCCTTGTAGATGGATTTAAAAAAGGCAAGCTTAACATCGTAACATGATACCGATTAGATTTATAATGTTGAATACTCGCCGGGAATTGTACGCGTAAACTTGAATCATTCACCGCATCAGTAATCACCCAATCCCCTGCTTTTAATTGCAGGCTATCCTTAGTGTTCGAAAATATATGTTGGCCATAAAAATGCAAGGCATTGCTATTGGGTATTTTGTACAAGATCATTTTATCTTCATTCCAACCTTTCTTTTTAATCACCTGCACCAATTGATTACCCCATTGGTATTTTAATAAGTTGGGGTAAAAATGCGTGTTCATGAAAACATTTACGCCCAACATTAAAACCACTGAAATGTAAAACCATTTTTGACCCATTGTTTTTTTAGAAACAAACTGGGCAATCATAATTAGGAATGCAGCTATGCCTAAAACCCCTACCCAGCCTATTTTTCCAAAGGGCACCCATGCAATCATGCCTGCAGCAATAACCAGCACACTAAATATAAAAAGATGAAACCCATAAAAAACTTTAACTGATTTTGAAACTGCATTGTTATTCCAAAGCACTTTCTCCCAATGGCTTGCAGTGACAATGGCTGCTAATGGGAATACCACAAAAATATAATGCGGCAATTGCGCTTGACTTCGAGATAGTACAAGGTATGTAAGTACAAATCCAAAAAAGCTAATACGTTCGGCGCTGGGATTAAAAACGCCTTCCTTAACAATTGCAAATGCTTTTGCAAATAAGGCCCATAAAAAAACAAAAATCCAAGGCAAGAAACTCCAAAACATATTCTCTAATAAAAAAGTAAAGTACCCCATTTCCTTGTAGGCATTCTCTCCTGTATATCTTCCAAAACTTTGTGTCCAATAATAAAATTCAAGGCCTGATCGAATGGGTCGCTCATTAATAATTTTACCCGGATGCAAATCATATTGTTGATATAAACCCCAGCTCATGGGAAACAACAATACAGCCAATAATAAAATACCTGGAATATAAATTGGCTTATAAAAGTAATCCCATTTTTTTTGGCTTATCCAATACGGAGCCAATGCAAGCACAGGCACTACCAATGCAATGGGTCCTTTGGTCATCATCCCACCTGCTATCGCTACAATGCCTATGAAAAAATAGGTATTGTTATTGTTCTTACTGCCCCCTTCCGCCCATTTAGCAAGTAAATAAATAGTTAACATTACCCAACCCACCAACATGGTATCGGTTCTTACATCGTGTGCAATTAAAAAGAAAGCCTGACAACTCGCTAATATAATCGTTGCTAAACGCGCTGTTTGTGTACTATAATAAAGTTGTGCAAATTTAAACGTGGCATACAATGCAACCCCTAAAAATAATAAGGATGGTAAACGATAAGCCCAGTCATGCACGCCGAATATTTTCATGGACAATGCTGAAAGCCAAAACAACATTGGCGGCTTGTCCAAATAATCTTTACCTAAATCAAAAATTTGCAAGAAACTATTGCGCTCCAACATCTCTCTACTTATGGAAGCATATTGTGCTGCGTCAATATCCATTAAGGGAATCCTAAAGCTCCCAACTAAATAAATGCCCACGCAAGCTGCTAACAATAAAAGAAAGGTATTTTTTTGCATACTACTATTTTGATTGCATTTATTTTGATTGCCATTTTTGATATAAACGACCATTTACATACCCAACTAAAATTCCAATAAGCGCACCTACGAAAACGTCTAATGGATAATGCACCCCTACATACACTTGTGCATAGGATATGGTGGCTGCCCAAAATAAAAACAAGAATCTATAATTTTTAAATAATGGCTGCAAGGTCATCACTACAAACATTGCTACTCCAAAATGATTGGCTGCATGTGAGGAAGTAAAACTAAACCCTCCCGAACAATGCGCTAATAATAATCTTGATTGATGCATAATTTCAGGATCGGCACATGGACGAAGTCTATGAAAATAGGGTTTGAAAAAACTACTACTTATTTGATCGGTCAATGCCACATTCACACCCACCAACACAACCCATTTCCATGCGGTTTTACCCCATTTGTAAAATAAGTAGCCTATAATGACAATGTACAATGGAATCCAATTTTTGGAATCCCTTACCCAAGGCAGGATCGTATCCAAGAATCCTCCCGTCCATTTGCCATTAATCATCGCAAAAAGGGCCTTGTCCTTTTCCAATAAAGCAGTCCAAAAGTCTTGCATCATTGGATAAAGATACCAAGAAGTGTAAAAATTTGAAGTAAATTTGTAAATCCTTTTTAAAAAGTAAAAACAAGCACTATGTCTCTTATAAAAAGCATCTCCGGTTTTAGAGGTACTATTGGCGGAAAACCCAATGACAATCTAACCCCTATTGATATTGTAAAATTTGCCTCGGCTTATGGAACTTGGTTAAAAAGTAAAACACCAGGTCGCAAAAAAGTAGTGGTGGGAAGAGACGGTAGAATGAGCGGTGAAATGGTGGAAGCACTAGTGGAACAAAGCTTATTGGCTTTAGGAATCGATGTAATTCATTTAGGGCTGAGCACTACCCCAACAGTGGAGATGGCGGTGGTATTTGAGGAGGCAGATGGGGGTATTATATTAACAGCTAGCCACAATCCAAAAGAATGGAATGCTTTGAAATTATTAAATGAAAAAGGTGAATTTGTTAGTGGTGAAGAAGGAAAAACTATTTTGACTTTAGCAGCCAATGAAGATTTTAATTATGCATCTGTGGACAATATGGGTAAGATTATTGCCAATGACCATAGTTTAGAAAAACATATTAAAGCCATTGTGGAATATCCATTGGTAGATATAAACGCAATTAAAGCTGCCAACTTTTCGGTGGTAGTTGACGCCATTAATAGCTCAGGTGCTTTTACGGTTCCTGCATTACTAAAAGCGATTGGCGTTAACAATATTAAAGTGCTAAACGCTGAAATGACAGGCAATTTCGCACATAACCCTGAGCCATTAAAGGAACACCTTACTGATTTATGCGGCACTGTATTAAAAGAAAAAGCACATTTAGGTATTGCAGTAGATCCCGATGTGGATCGCTTGTGTTTTGTGAGTGAGGATGGTGAACTTTTTGGAGAAGAATATACCTTAGTGGCTGTTGCAGATTATATTTTACAAAATAAAAAAGGTGCCACTGTAAGCAATCTTTCTTCCACAAGAGCCCTAAGAGATGTTACTGAAAAATACGGATGCCAATACTTTGCAAGTGCAGTAGGTGAAGTGAATGTAGTGACCATGATGAAAAATCAAAAAGCAGTGATTGGTGGCGAAGGCAATGGAGGTATTATTGTTCCCGATTTGCATTATGGAAGAGATGCTTTGATAGGTATTGCTTTATTCTTAACTCATTTGGCAAAATCAAAAATGACCACTTCAGCCTTAAGAGCAAGTTACCCTGCTTATTTTATGAGCAAGAAAAAAATGGACTTGGATGGCAATATTTCACTAGACAAAATCTTCATAACCTTAGAAACCAAATTTGGGCAATACCCTATTAATAAGGTGGATGGGTTTAAGATAGACTTTGACAACACTTGGGTCCATTTAAGATCTAGCAATACCGAACCTATTATCCGCATTTATACCGAAGCCCCTTCACAAAATGAGGCCGACAAACTTGCAGACGAGATCATTTCAATTATTGGCACAATTAAGTAATTTAGCGATATGGAGAGAATTTATTTTGACAACGCAGCAACGACTTCCTTGGATCCAGAAGTATTAGAAGCGATGATGCCTTATTTAACCGAAAAATTTGGCAACCCATCTTCAATATATAGTTATGGTAGAGAGTCGAGAATGGCAGTAGAACAAGCGCGTAAATCGGTAGCAAAAAATTTAGGAGCAAAACCTGCTGAAATATTTTTCACAAGCGGCGGCACCGAAAGCAGCAATACGATTTTACATGGTGCGATTTATGACCTTGGATGTAAACATATTATTAGTTCACCAATCGAGCACCATGCAACATTGCATTCAGTAGAACATTTGGCAAAATCAGCAGGCGTTACTTTGGACTATGTAAACATTTTGCCTAACGGCCATATCGATCTTACCCATTTAGAACAATTATTGGAA
>CANGMV010000101.1 GCA_947454745.1 Bacteroidota bacterium
ATCGCGCTCTAACAATAATCTTATTGCTGCACCTGCATCCTTACACTCTTGTTGTTTTTCTTTACTCAATGCAGGATTACTTGATGAATATGGCAAACTCATTCCCAATGCTTCAATTGCCGATGCCATGGTATTTGCTGTATACATGCCACCACATGCACCTGCACCCGGGCATGCATGTTGTACGATCCCTTTAAAATCAGCTTCGTCCAGTTGTCCGGCAATTTTTTGTCCCAATGCTTCAAAGGCAGATACAATATTTAAATCCTGTCCTTTATAATGTCCCGGTGCAATCGTTCCACCATACAACATTAAGGATGGACGATTTAATCGGCCCATCGCTATTAATGAACCTGGCATATTTTTATCACAACCTGGAACAGTTATTAATCCATCATAATATTGTGCGCCACAAACTGTTTCAATACTATCTGCAATTACATCTCTACTCACCAAGGAATAACGCATGCCATCGGTACCATTACTCATACCATCACTCACACCAATGGTATGAAATGTTAATCCCACTAAATCATTGGCACATACACTCTTTTTTACATCGGCTGCCAACGCATTCAAATGCATATTACAAGTGTTGCCATCATATCCCATGCTCACAATACCTACCTGTGCTTTATGTAAATCTTCGTCGGTTAAACCAATACCATAAAACATAGCCTGCGCAGCTGGTTGCGTAGGATCGAGGGTGATTGTTTTTGAATATTTATTTAATTCCATAATAATATTTTTTAAGGCCCGATTTGCATCGAATTATTTTTAAATGATGGTTGATTTATGTAAACGCTCATGTATTGGATGTGTTTCTCCTTTTGCATGTCGCTCAATAAATTCACAAATCAAATCACCAATCGCTGTTGTGGTATAACTATTCATTGGATCGATATCCTTTGTTACGAATCCACTATTCAAACACCATGCTGCTGCTTCCCTTACGATGGCTGCTTCCTGTGTTAATCCAAAATGATCTAACATCATGGCCGATGATAAAATAGAACCCAACGGGTTTGCAATGTCCTTTCCTTTTGCTTGCGGATAAGATCCGTGGATCGGTTCAAACAATGCAACCGTATTGCCTACTGAAGCCGATGGCAATAAACCTAATGATCCTGCCAACACCGATGCTTCGTCACTAATAATATCTCCAAACAAATTCTCTGTTAATACTACATCGAACTGTGCTGGGTTTAAAATAATTTGCATTGCTGCATTGTCCACAAATAAATAATCCACTGTTACATCACTGTATTCTTTTGCGATAGCTTGTACTACCTTTCTCCATAGTCTTGATGTTTCTAATACATTCGCTTTGTCTACCAGTGTTAATTTTTTTCTTCTGATTTGTGCATGCTTAAATGCCAAGTGTGCTATACGCTCAATTTCGGCAACCGAATAAGAACAATCATCTTTTGCTACCGTTCCATCCTCACTTAAACTTTTTGCACCAAAATAAATGCCTCCTGTTAACTCTCTATAAATTACAAAGTCCACATTTTCTAACAACTTTGGTTTTAAAGGAGTTAGGTGTTGTAAGGCTGCATAGGTTGTTACAGGACGAATATTCGCGAACAATTGTAATTCCTTTCTTAGTTTTAATAAACCTTGTTCTGGTCTTACTTTTGCTGTTGGATCATTGTCGTATTTAGGATCTCCTATCGCACCAAATAAAATAGCATCACTGGCTAAACATATTTTAATCGTCTCATCAGGCAAGGGATTGCCTGTTTCGTCAATCGCACATGCACCCATTAATGCATTTTCGTAACTAAACTCATGATTAAAGTTTTTTGCAATCGTGTTTAATACTTTAATAGATTGTTGTGTTACTTCGGGACCAATTCCATCGCCCAATATGACTGCTATTTTCTTTTGCATAATGTATATTTATTCGGTTCGCTCTTTTATTTCTAAATTTTTTGCGGGATTCTTAATTATTGATTCGCTTTTTCGTATGCTTCAATTTCTGGCTTCATATTTAATAAGTAATCAATATCGTCGTAGCCATTTAACATACAAGTTTTTTTATAAGAATTAATATCGAATCTTTCTTCTGCGCCTGTTGCATCAATGGCAATAGTTTGTGCTTCCAAATCCACCGACAAAGTAGCATCGGCACCTTGTGCAAATATTTGTTGTAAGAAAGCGTCGGAAACTGTTACTGGCAATACCCCGTTGTTCAAGGCGTTGTTTTTAAAGATGTCCGCAAAAAAGCTGGACACCACTACTTTAAATCCGTAGTCCTGAATACTCCAAGCTGCGTGCTCGCGCGATGATCCGCATCCAAAGTTTTTAGCAGCTACTAAAATCTCACCGCTATATTGTTTTTGGTTTAATACGAAATCGGCTTTTGGTTTTGTTTCATCATCATTCTCGTATCTCCAGTCTCTGAATAAATTTTTTCCAAAACCATCCTTGGTTGTCGCCTTTAAAAAACGCGCTGGTATAATTTGATCCGTGTCTACGTTTTCGATACGTAAAGGGATAAACTTACTTGTGATTTTTTGAAGTGATTGCATAATAGGTATTTATAAATGAGTGCCGGGCACTCCTTTTGTTAATTTAAAATGTCTCTGATGTCGGTAATTTTTCCTGTTAACAAAGCAGCTGCTGCTGTTAACGGGCTTGCCAATAATGTTCTTGCACCTGCACCCTGACGTCCTTCAAAATTTCGGTTGCTGGTACTAATACAATATTCACCTGCTGGAATTTTATCTTCATTCATGCCTAAACATGCACTACATCCTGCTTGTCTTATTTCCACTCCTGCGTCAGCAAATATTTTATCCAAACCTTCGGCCTTAATTTGTTTTGCTACTTCCTGTGATCCTGGTACTATTAAGGTTTTAATATTGGGATCCTTTTGCTTGCCTTTTATGATACTTGCTACCAAACGGAAATCCTCAATTCTTGAATTCGTACAAGAACCTATAAATACATTTTGTACCGGCATGCCTAATAAACTTTGTCCTGCTGTTAAACCCATATAGGCTAAGGCTTTCTCATAATTCTGTTTTTCAGTCGCATCGGTAAAACTTTCAATGGTTGGAAGCGTGCCGCGAACCGATAAGCCCATTCCCGGGTTGGTTCCGTAGGTGATCATTGGATCGATGTCTTCGGCTTTAATGTTTATTTCCACATCAAACTTTGCATCGGCATCGGTATACAATTCTTTCCAAGCTGCTAATTTTTGATCCCATGCTGCGCCCTGTGGTGCGAATAATCTTCCTTTAATATAATCGAATGTTGTTTGATCGGGTGCAATCATACCTCCACGTGCTCCCATTTCAATACTCATATTACAAATGGTCATTCTTGCTTCCATGCTCAACGCACGTATTGCCGATCCTGCATATTCTACAAAATATCCTGTTGCACCACTTGCTGATATTTGTGCAATGATGTACAAAATAATATCTTTCGATACTACTCCATTTTTTAATGCGCCGTCAATATTAATACGCATTACTTTTGGCTTGCTTTGCATAATACATTGTGATGCAAATACCATTTCTACCTCACTGGTTCCAATACCAAATGCAATACTTCCAAATGCGCCATGTGTTGATGTGTGACTATCACCACATACAATGGTCATGCCTGGTTGCGTGATACCCAACTCTGGTCCTATTACGTGTACAATACCTTGGTACTTATGTCCTAGGCCATATAATTCTACTCCATGTTTTTTACAGTTCTCTATTAAAGTGTCTACCTGAAATTTTGATAAAGCATCTTTAATAGGTAATTCCTGATGCATGGTTGGTACATTGTGATCGGCTGTGGCTACAATTTGTTTTGGTCTAAATAATTGCGCACCTCTTTTTTCAATACCACTAAATGCTTGCGGACTGGTTACCTCATGAATAAAATGCTTATCGATATACACCACCGACGGTCCATCCTCGATTTGTTTTACTACGTGCTTGTCCCAAATTTTTTCAAATAATGTTTTTCCCATTGTTCGTTTTATTGTACGTTCGTCTCGAAAATTATTTTTTATACGCTGATGCCATTGCTTGCAAATCGGCTTCCATCACTTCTTTCTTTTTATCTGCGATTTCTAAAAAGATAGGATACAATTCATCCACTTCGTTTCTTGTAAACTGATACCCAATTTTATGTAAACGATGCGCCAATGCACTACGTCCACTTCTTGCTGTTAATACAATTTTACTTTCGTCGGCACCTACTTCGGCTGGATTAATAATCTCATATGTTTGCGCTTCCTTTAAAAATCCATCCTGATGTATACCTGATGAATGTGAAAATGCATTCGCGCCCACAATGGCTTTATTCGGTTGCACCATCATACGCATCGTCTCTGAAACCTCACGGCTGATTGTGTTTAATAACTTTGGATTAATGCTGGTATAAAATCCTAAATCCTTATGTTGATTTAAAATCATTACTACTTCCTCCAATGCTGTGTTACCTGCTCGCTCTCCTAATCCGTTAATGGTACACTCAATTTGTCGCGCTCCACCAATCACACCTGCAATGGAATTAGCTGTTGCCAATCCTAAATCGTTATGACAATGACATGATAAAATGGCTTTGTCAATATTAGGTACGTTGTTGTACAAGTAAGCCATTTTTTCCTGATACTGTTGTGGCAAACAATAGCCTGTTGTATCTGGAATATTTAAAGTAGTCGCTCCTGCTTTTACAACCGCTTCTATCACTCTTGCTAAATATTCATTGTCCGTTCTTCCCGCATCTTCTGCATAAAATTCTACATCATCCGTAAAATTTCTTGCAATGGTTACCGCTTTTACAGCACGCTCAATAATTTCTTCCCTTGTACTATTGAATTTATGTTTGATATGCAAGTCGGAGGTTCCAATTCCTGTATGGATTCTAAAACGCTTTGCTGGTTTTAACGCCTGCGCTGCTACTTCGATATCATTTTGCACTGCACGTGTTAAACCACATACCACGGTGTTTTTTAATGTTTTCGCAATTTGATTTACCGACTCAAAATCGCCTGGGCTTGAAACAGGAAAACCGGCTTCTAAAATGTCTACACCCAACTCCTCCAGCTTAACGGCTAGCTCTAGTTTTTCCTTGGTGTTGAGTTTACAACCTGGCACCTGCTCACCGTCTCTTAAAGTGGTATCAAAAATGAATACTTTTTGGCTCATATTATTGATTTACAATCGTTTATAGATGACAAACGGGCTTTTGGCCC
>CANGMV010000102.1 GCA_947454745.1 Bacteroidota bacterium
AAACTTGGAGGAACACCAGGTCCTGGAACCGTCAATTGACCAGTGTAATATAAGTTATTTACCTTTTTACTCTTACAAGAAGGCTTTAAAATGGCTGTTTGCATTAATGTATTGGCCAATCCGTATGCATTTCCTTTAAAAGAATGATACTCCGATATAAAATCCGAAACCGCAAATGATTTTTTAAACACGATCGAATCCGAAATAGATTGTCCCCATCTTGCTTCTAATCTTGCAATGATTTTATCAAAATATATATCCCTTATAGCTTCGGTATCGCCCTGTAACCCAGCAGCAATAGGTATTAATAAGAACAAATTTTCTTGCCCCTCAGGTGCCACTGTTGCATCGGTCACCGATGGCACACTTGCATAAAATAAAGGATCCTTTGGCCATGCAGGTTGTGTATATATTTCGGCACCATGTACCCCAAAGTCGGTATCAAAAAACAAACTATGATGCGTTACATCTTTCAATTTTTTATTAAGCCCTACGTAGTATAAAATAGAACTAGGGGCCATTAATCTTGTATCCCAATATTTATCGGAATAAGATTGATATTTCTTATCCAACAACTTTGTCTCTATATGGTGATAATCACCAGCTCCCACAACTACATCAAAATTATATTCTTGCTGTTCCTTTGTTACTTTATGAAGTGTTCGTAGTGACTTTGCATTGCCATTCACTACTTCAATATGGGTAACCTGTTCATTTAATTTAAAATGTACCCCTTGCTCTATTGCAACCTTATACATGGCATCAACAATACTATACATGCCAAATTCCGGATACCAAGTACCTCCTTTTATATCCGCATAATTCATCAAACTATATAAGGCAGGCGTATTTTGAGGAAGCGCCCCTAAAAATAAAACCGGGAACTCCATTAAGGACTGAATATATGGATGTTTGAAAAAACGTGCGACATGTTTTTTCATGGATTGGAAAATATCCAATTTAAAAACGCCGCTAATTACTTCCTTATCTAAAAACTCAAATAAGGAAAGACCAGGCTTATGAACTAATTTACCTACACCCACTTCATATTTAAATTTAGCCTCTTCCATAAACTGATCCAAAGCCTTTGCAGCACCGGGTTCCACCGATTCTAATAAAGCTTGTAATGCTTCATAGTTAGCAGGCATATTCCAAAAAGTATCTTCAAAATAAACGCGATAGGAAGGGTCTAATCTTTTTAGTGAATAGTAATCACTTACTTTTTTTCCAAACTTCCCAAAGTAGCTTTCAAAAACATCGGGCATCCAATACCAACTTGGTCCCATGTCGAAAGTAAATCCCTGTGCTTCAAATTTTCGAGCCCTGCCACCTGGCATGTTGTGTTGTTCAATTACGGTTACGTCCCAACCTTTTTTTGCTAAAAAAGAAGCAGCTGATAAGCCAGCAAAACCTGCACCAATTACAATACATTTTTTTGAGGGATGGGTCATGTTCGGATTAATATCTTTCAATTTTTTGTTTCAAAATTTTTCGTGCAAAGTGAATTCTACTTTTGATCGTACCCAAGGGCTCGTCCAAAGCTTCTGCAATTTCATTATACTTATAGCCCTCAAAATACAAATTAAACGGGATTCTAAATAATTCAGGTAAATCAAAAATCATTTGATTCACTTCTCTCATATTCAAATTCGTAACGCCCTGATTTAACACTTTTGTATGTGTTTGGTCGATGATAAAGTCGTTTGGCGTACTATCAAATACAATAGATTGCTTAGAACGCTTACGATAATCGTTAATGAAAATATTACGCATGATAGTATATAACCAGGCCTTGATATTGGTACCCACATTATACTTGTCCTTATTGGAGATAGCACGATATAAGGTTTCCTGATAAAGATCCTTTGCCGACTCATGATCCTTTGTCAAATTAATAGCAAATGGTCTTAAAAATTCGGCATTTTCAGTAAGGAGTAAACTAAATTCTGCGTTTGACATCTTATTTTGTTTAACGATTAAGAAACAAAGCTAAACAATATAAGTATAGAAGTGCCTTTTTTTGTTTAATATTTTTAATATTTCCTTAAACAAAATGATTTTGGCCAATAAGTAATTGTAAATCTGATAGTTAAGTAAACTATAAACTAGCTAAAAATTCCATGGTTGCCCCCAGGGTACGCTTTAGTTGTATTTGTGAGGCTGTGGTTCCTTTATATTCCTGTGCCATTTGACCTGTAATTACAATTGGAATTTTAGGGTCAACTTGAGCCATTTGTTCCAAAAACTTGTTCATCTTAAACCCTTTGATTGGTGCAGTTATATGGCTGTATAAATAGTCTACTCTTTTTTGTTCGGTCAGGTATTTAATATCCACAGTTGGTACATTAGCGCCAAGATAATCCACCGAAATTCCTTTTTGCTTTAACAAGAAATGTACAAATAACAAACCCACTTCATGGTATTCACCCTCAGGCATGAACAATACAATATGCATGTTAGCCGTATAAATTTTGGGTAGTTTTTCAATACCTAAAATAATTTTCTGACGAATAATATTAGAGCAAAGGTGTTCCTGTGCTGGATTTATATGATTGGTAATCCATAAAACTCCCACTCTTTCTAAAAATGAAAATATAATGTCGGTAATAGTTTTCTCGATTCCTTTGGTAGCAATATAAGCATCCAATTGTCTTTCAAAGGAATGTGTATTCAACGAAACCATGTCTTTAATGAGTGCATTCACTACCCTTTCCTTCTCTGCATCCATTTGATTCAAACCCATGATCTTCTCTTCCATATCGGCCGAACTCATCTTATCGATATGAGAGATCTTGTAGCCATATTTATTTAAGAGCGAAACGTTCAAAATGACCTTTAATTCATCGGCAGAATATGAACGTATATTGGTTTCGGTACGTTGAGGCTGTAAAAAGCCATAACGCTGCTCCCAAATACGAATGGTATGGGCTTTGATCCCGGAAATTTGCTCTAAATCCTTAATGGTATAAGATGACATATAGCTAAAACAACAGGAAACTAGAAAGGTTCAGTAAAATTTTATTTTTTTAGGTTTCTCAAGTATTCCCCATACCCACTCTTGGCATATTTATCGGCTAATACAAGTAATTGCGCCTTGTCAATAAAGCCCATTCTGTAGGCAACTTCTTCAATGCATCCAATCTTCTGACTCTGACGTTTCTCTATCACGCGAACAAATTCACAAGCATCGGCTAAGGATTCAAAAGTACCCGTATCCAACCATGCAGTACCGCGATTCATGATACCAACTTGTAATTTTTTACGCTCTAAATATACTTTGTTAACGTCTGTAATTTCATATTCCCCTCTTGGTGAGGCTGGGATATTTTTGGCAATCTCTACCACATCGTTATCATAAAAATACAAACCAGGCACTGCATAGTTTGACTTAGGCGCTTTTGGTTTTTCTTCTAATGACAATGCATTGTTATTTTCGTCAAATTCAACCACACCATATCTTTCAGGATCATTTACTTCATAAGCAAAAACTGCCGCTCCTTGAACATCATTAAAAGATTGAACCAACTTACTAAAGCCTGCTCCATAAAAAATATTATCACCCAATACCAATGAAACTTTGTCCTTTCCAATAAAATCAGCGCCTATTACAAATGCTTGCGCGAGTCCGTTCGGAACGGCTTGAACTGCATAACTAAATTTGCAACCAATCTCCGAACCGTCGCCCAACAATCTTTTAAACTGATCATTGTCCTCGGGTGTAGTGATAATCAATACTTCTTTAATACCTGCCAACATTAATACCGACAAAGGGTAATAGATCATGGGTTTATCATAAATAGGCATTAACTGCTTACTGATTCCCTTAGTAATTGGATACAATCTTGTACCTGACCCACCTGCTAATATAATACCCTTCATAGGAATGTTTTTTAATTGTGTTTGTGTTATAAACTTGCAGCATACTCCGCGAAGCTTCCTAATACTTTGTCTTTATCCGATAATATCAATTCACTTTCTGCTAACTGCCAATCGATATTTAAATCTTTGTCGTTGTACATAATCCCCACTTCATTTCCTGGCTCATAAAACTTGTCTACCTTATAAAAGAAAGTAGCCGATTCACTTAATACTACAAAGCCATGTGCAAATCCTGCAGGTACAAAAAATTGTTTATGATTCTCCGATGTTAATTCAATAGCATAGTGTTGCCCGAAACTTGTAGAACCTTTTCTTAAATCCACTGCAACGTCCAACACCGCACCAGACAAGACTCTTACTAATTTTGCTTGTGCACTAGTACCACGCTGCATATGCAACCCTCTTAATACTCCTTTAGTTGATTTTGATTGATTGTCTTGCACAAAAACAATATCTAACCCGGTTGCGGTATTAAAATCTCTCTGATTAAAAGTCTCAATAAAATAACCTCTTGCATCGCCATGCACTTTCTCGTGAATGATAAAACAATCTTTAAGGGGGGTCTGCTCAATTCTCATCTGCCGGTTCTAATTATTTGTTACAATTATTGAATTATCTATTCGTATACATGTCATTGTAATAAGCCTGGTACGCACCACTTGTTACATTTTCCAACCAAGCCGTATTTTGCAAATACCAATCAATGGTGGCTGCTAAACCTTGTTCAAAAGTAACCGATGGTGTCCATCCTAATTCCTTATTTAATTTCGTCGCATCAATAGCATAACGTCTGTCATGTCCTGGACGGTCTTTCACATAGGTAATCAAGCCTTCGCTTGTTCCTTTTGCGTTTCCTAATTTCTCATCCATTTGAGTAATCAATAATTTAACCAAGTCAATATTAGTCCACTCGTTAAATCCACCAATATTATAGGTGTCTCCTTTTTTACCTTCGTGGAATATCAAATCAATAGCACGCGCGTGGTCAATAACATACAACCAATCACGTGTATACAAACCGTCACCATACACTGGCAATGGTTTTTTGTTGATGATATTATGAATGAATAAGGGAATTAATTTTTCAGGAAAATGATTAGGGCCGTAGTTATTAGAGCAGTTAGAAACTACGATTGGTAAGTGATAAGTTTCACCGTACGCTCTCACAAAATGATCGCTCGCTGCTTTACTTGCAGAATAAGGAGAATTCGGGTCGTAAGGCGTTGTCTCTTTAAACAACCCTTCCTTGCCTAAACTTCCGTATACCTCGTCGGTAGAAATATGGTAAAATAAATGATCTCTTTTTTTATCCCAAGT
>CANGMV010000103.1 GCA_947454745.1 Bacteroidota bacterium
GTTGGTGAGTTCTTCCGTGATTGTGGTAAACCAGCATTGATTGTATTTGATGACTTATCAAAGCAAGCGGTGGCTTACCGTGAGGTTTCATTGTTATTACGTCGTCCGCCAGGTCGTGAGGCATATCCAGGTGACGTATTCTACTTGCATAGTCGTTTATTAGAGCGTGCTGCCAAAGTAATTGCAAACGATGAGATCGCTAAAAACATGAACGACTTACCAGCTTCTATCAAGCATTTGGTGAAAGGTGGTGGTTCATTAACAGCATTGCCGATTATTGAAACGCAAGCAGGTGACGTATCTGCATATATCCCAACAAACGTAATCTCTATTACAGACGGACAAATTTTCTTGGAAGGTAACTTGTTCAACGCAGGTATCCGTCCAGCGATTAACGTAGGTATTTCGGTTAGCCGTGTGGGTGGTAACGCACAGATTAAGTCAATGAAAAAAGTATCAGGTACCTTAAAATTAGACCAAGCTTTATACCGTGAGTTAGAAGCCTTCTCTAAATTTGGTGGTGACTTGGATCCAGCTACTAAAAATGTAATTGACAAAGGTGCAAGAAACGTAGAAATCTTAAAGCAAGCTCAATACACACCATTCACTGTGGAAAAACAAGTAGCGATTATTTACTTGGGTACACAAGGTTTGTTAAAAGAAGTAGCTGTTAATAAGGTAAAAGCATTTGAAGATCATTTCTTGTTAGAGATGAGCAACAAATTGCCAAATATATTAGCTGAATTCAAGAAAGGAAACTTACCTGAAGACGGATTAAAGCAAATGGTGGATTTAGCAAATAGCATTATCCCTCAGTACAAATAGTACTCATTAATATTTGAGAAAAACCCTGAACTTAGTTCGGGGTTTTTTGTTATTAGAATATGCCTGTAATTCAAGTACATCAGCTATCTAAGCATTTTGGGGCACTCAAAGCAGTGAACCAATTGAGTTTCAATGTAAATGAGGGTGAAGTATTTGGGTTTTTAGGTCAGAATGGTTCAGGAAAAAGTACCACCATTCGCATGTTACTTTCCTTAATTCACCCTACAAGCGGTCATATAGAACTTTTCGGCAAGCCTTTGCAAAGCCATCGTACACAAATTTTAGAGGAAATTGGAGCCATTATTGAACGTCCCGATTTGTATCCATATTTAACTGCCCAAGAGCACTTACAATTATTTGCAAAATTACGCAGTAAAAAAATTGGCAAAGAGGACATCCACAATACTTTACAAAAAGTGGGTTTATTGGATCGTTCTAAGGACAAGGTGCAAACATTCTCTTTAGGAATGAAACAACGCTTGGGCATTGCCATAGCACTTGTACATAATCCTTCGCTTATTATTTTGGATGAACCTACCAATGGGTTAGATCCACAGGGTATCACAGATATCAGAACTTTAATTCAGCAATTGGCCAAAGAGGAAGGGAAGACAGTATTGGTGTCTTCACATTTACTTTCCGAAATCGAACAGATGGCAACTCAAATTATGATTATCCATAAAGGAGAAAAAGTAGCGGAAGGGCCGATTCAAAAGTTATTAGATCCGAACAAAATGATCGTACATATTAAAACTACGAATGACGCACATGCTGTTCAGGTTATTTTGTCGGGAAGTTTTAGTAATTATTTAATGCAAAGAACAGATGGTATTTATTTGTCGATTCCTACCTATGAAATTCCATTGTTAAATCAGTCATTAGTAAATGCTGGTGTAGGTTTAATAGGACTAGAGTCAAGAAATGCTTTAGAAGATTATTTTTTACAAGTCACTTCAAATTCAAATTAATGAAGGCTATTATTTCCATTGAATTGTATAAAATATTTAGGCGTCCAAGAACCTATATTGCCTTTGGAGCAATTGCTGCATTGATAATGGTGATACAATTGGGATTAAAAATGGATGGGCAATCTTATGCAGGTTTTTTGATGAAGGATATTAATGATACCTTGACCGTAGATGGAAAAGTATTGAATGGGTATTTGATTTGTTACATTCTTTTGCAATTGTTATTAGTTCATGTGCCCTTATTGGTTGCTTTAATTGCAGCAGATATGATTTCGGGGGAAGCTAATTTAGGTACATTGCGTTTATTGTTTACAACACCTTATAGTCGCACCCAGTGGGTGTTGGGTAAGTTTATAGCTGCAAGTATCTATACAATTGTGTTGTTAATTTGGTTGGCTTTTTTGGCCTTATTTGTAAGTATGTGGATTTTTGGAACAGACGATTTGTTTTTAATGAAGTCCAATTATGTGGTGTTGATACAAGAGCAGGATGTTTTATGGCGTTATGTGGGTGCGTTTGTATTTGCAAGTTTTTCTTTGCTAACCGTTACCTCCTTAGGTTTTTTAATGTCTAGTTTGGCAAATAATTCAATTGGGCCGATTGTCGGCACCATGAGTGCAATTGTTTTTTTCACCATTCTTAGCACATTAAATATTCCCTTGTTCTCTGTTATCAAGCCCTATTTGTTTACGACGCACATGAACAATTGGAAAGAGTTTTTTGACATTAAAGTCAATGAGAACAATGAAGCAGTGTTTGGTACTATTCTGAATATGGCTAAAATTAAAACCTCCCTTATTGTATTAACCCTCCACATTATTTTATTTGTAACTGCTTCGGTTTTTATTACAAAGCGAAAAGATATCTTAAGTTAGACTATGAAAAAAACGATCTCATATATAGGTATTATAGTGGCCATACTTTTTGCTCAAGAGGTAAATGCACAGGTAGATCCATTAATCGAAAAAGTGAGCCAGAAATTAGCTTTGGTAAACGATTATGTAGCTGAAGGGGTGATGAAAACAGATGTGTCTTTTATTAAAGCTAGCTTGGGTAAAGTAAAAGTGTATTTTAAAAAGCCCAATTTATTAAAAGTGAAAAAGGAGGGCGGTATTTCCTTATTGCCCAAAGGAGGCGTGTCGGTTACCATTAATTCTTTATTAAATACAAAGCAATACATCGCCTTACCTGCTGGTACACAAAGCTATGAAGGCAAAACATTAACAGTTATTAAATTGGTGCCAACCGATGAAAAATTAGACTGGGTAATTTCTACTTTATGGATTGACCCTTCCGATGCTTTAGTGTACAAGACATTCACAACCACCAAAGAAAACGGCAGTTATGAAATTACCATGGAATACGGACAATATGCGTCCTACGGATTGCCTAGTAAAATCATATTTGGATTCAATACCAAGGACTATAAATTACCCAATGGAATTACCCTTGAATTTGGTGACGAGGATCCCATATCCAAACAAAAGGCCTTAAAAAATAAAAAAGGAAAAATAGAAATTAAGTATACAAATTATACTATAAATAAAGGGGTTTCCAATTCTATGTTTTAATTTCAATTAAAATTTAGACTATGCGAATATATTTAACATTGCTTTCTTTATTATTAAGTAGTGCCTTATTTGCTCAAAAATCGGCTTATACTACAAGCCTAGTGAATGCAGTAGCTACTTTCAATACATCGAATAACACTACAGACTATACTAATTTAATTCAGGAGCTAGAAAAGCTAGACGCATTAAATACGAAGGATTGGGTGCCCTCTTATTACCTTGCTTTAATTCATACCAGAATAAGTATTAATAATAGTAAAAATGCAGAAGTCCATGCTGACAATGCCTTGATTTGGGCAAAGAAATCAATTGCGATTAATTCAAATGATGAAACAAATTGCATGTTTGCTATGGCGCATATTGCCAAAATGGCTATTAATCCTTTAATGAGATATGTAAAATACCAGTCGGTTATTTATGATTATTTAGGAAAAGCCAAAAAAATTAATCCCAATAACCCACGACCTTATATTTTGGAAGCAAAATTGCAATTGAATTTGCCAAGACTATTTGGGGGAGGTTGTAAACAAGCAAAACCTTTTATTATAAAAGCGCAACAACTTTTGGATAGCCAATTGCCACAAAGCATATTACCTACTTGGGGTAAACTTAGTTTAAGTGAATTAAGGGAAGGATGCCCTATTTAAATATGAATTTTAGCGGTAGTTAGATTCTTCTAAAGTTTCATCTTTAGCATTGGCAAACATACGCGCACTGCGTTTTTTTAACGGATTTAAGCGCATATCTCTGTACCCTTGACGTGCATGTATAATACGGACACATTCAAAAATAGCAGCGGTAAATGAAGCCGCGTCGGCCTTGTTTTTTCCTGCAATGTCAAATGCAGTGCCATGGTCGGGACTCGTTCTTACAATTGGTAAACCTGCAGTGAAATTTACGCCCTCCCCAAATGCCAAGGACTTAAATGGAATTAAGCCTTGATCATGATACATAGCCAATACGCCGTCAAATTTTTCGTGCGCACCTCTTGCAAAAAATGCGTCAGCCGAATAAGGTCCGTACGCCAACATTTGATTTTTACTTTCTTTAACTGCTGGTCGGATAATTTCAATTTCTTCTTTGCCAATTAATCCTTCGTCGCCAGCATGTGGATTTAAGGCCAATACTGCAATGCGTGGCTTGTCGATACCAAAATCTTTTTGTAAACTACTATTCAATATTTGCAGCTTCTGTTTGATTTTATCTTTCGTAATATGTTTGGCAATATCTTGTACTGTTACATGTTCTGTAACCAATGCCATTCTTAAATTTTCGGCCACCAACAACATTAAGTTTTCCGTATTTCCAAATGCATGTTGCAAGTAGGGAGTATGACCACTAAAATTAAATTCAGGGGACTGTATATTCTTTTTATGAATGGGAGCGGTTACTAATCCGTCAATTTTATTTTCTTTTAATGCGGCAACTGCTTGTTGCAAGGAAATGAATGCATATTTTCCGCCCTCCTCGGTGAGTTCACCTGGCGTAATATTAACATCCTCTTCCCAACTATGTATTAGGTTAACTTGCTTCGGGTTAATTTTAGATAAATCGGGAATGGAGGTAAAACTCAGTACAAATTCAGGGCTTAATTTTTTGTAAAAATTCAAGCTTTTATTACTTGCAAAAATTACAGGTACCATAAAGTCCAATACACGACTATCGGATAGGGATTTAATGATTAATTCCATGCCAACGCCGTTTAAATCGCCACAGCTAAAGCCTATAATTGGTTTTTTGATGTCCTGGTTCATATCCATTTGATTAGGCTGTAAAAGTACGCACAAAAACCTAACTTTGCTTCATGCAGTACACGCTAA
>CANGMV010000104.1 GCA_947454745.1 Bacteroidota bacterium
CAACTACCAATAATACGCCAATAACGGCTTTTCTAATTGTAGCTTGTTTTTGCTTTTTTTCTTGCTCCATCTGTATATATTATTATGAGATTCAAATTAAAGTGCAAATTTATAGAATAATAAGAAAACGGAAGGTTAAATTATATGAATAAGCGGTTGTTTAAGCTATTCATAATTTCTTACACTGGAAACTGAACCAAAAACTCATTCGTTTGTTGGTCGACTGCGGTATAAGTAATTTTCGCCTTGTACACATTCAAAATACGCTCAACAATGCGCAACCCAATTCCAAAACCAGGCTTACCTTGGGAGTTTTCTCCACGCATAAAGGGCTCGTAGAGTCTTTTTTGATCATTTTCACTGATTGTATTGCCTGTATTCATTATGACACACTGTAACTCATGCTGCTTTTGTAAAATCTTAATATGCACTTCTTTGTTGTCGCTATATGCATATGCGTTCTTGATTAGGTTAATGAACACAATTTCTAATAAAGTTTTACTTGCTCTAAGCTCTACTATATCGTCCGTGTCTTGCTCTAATATTATATCAAAGTAAACCTTACAGTCTGGGTAAAGCATATTCATTTTAGTAATACAATCATAAATAATTTCATCCAATCTATTCAACTGCTCCAAATTGGAAATAGTTGTATTATTTTTTGACAAAATCAATAAAGAATGAATTAGCTCTGAAATCTGGTTGGTATCGTCAAGAATATTTTGCAAGAAGGCCTTTGTGTTTTCACCAACGCCTTCATCATTCATTTTGTTTTCGATCTGTGCAATAATTCTAGAAATTGGAGTGCGTAACTCATGCGAAGCGTTAGCCGTAAATTCAGATTGATGTTTTAACGAAGCATCAATTCTTTGTAACATCAAGTTAAATTCATAAGCCAATAAATCAATTTCATTCCTTTCCGATTTAACTTCGATGACTTCATCTAAATTATTTTCATTGATGAGTTTTATTTTTTTATGAAAATGATCCAGTGGTTTTAATAACTTAGAAACCATCAATCTAGTGGAAAACCATGCAAGTAATGCAAATAAAATAAAGGAGAAAAACAAAACATACTTTAAGTAGTTCAACTTCCTAAATCCCGAAATATCCTTCGCAGATACAATTACATAATAATCTTCTTTTTTATAATTATACTTGATCCCAAAGGTTTCTAGGCTATCTTTTCGTTGAAAGAATTCGTGATTTTTTTGTAAAATAGGGAGTTGTTGTTTTTCCCATGCCAACGCTGTATCAT
Source organism: Bacteroidota bacterium (assembly GCA_947454745.1). Classification (GTDB taxonomy): domain Bacteria; phylum Bacteroidota; class Bacteroidia; order Chitinophagales; family Chitinophagaceae; genus Sediminibacterium. The sequence goes on from CANGMV010000104.1 coordinate 1,259, forward strand.
ATAAACTAGAATATACAAGTGATAAATATTTATTGTATACCAATGTTTTTTCATCAATTAAATTATCAGCTTTTTGCTTGTCAATATTTTTAATGATTTCCTGATTAGATTGTTTTAATTCAATCAGCAACTCAATGGTAGCAGTGGCTTTTTGTCGAAGTCTATCTTGAAATTCTTCAGAACGAAATTGAGAAAATAAAACCAAAACCAATGCGGCCATCACTGCATACAGCACTACAAATAAACTAGCAACAAATATGGAAATTTTTGATTTTAGGGTCATTTTTCATTTTTTAAAAAATAACCATAGCCAACCTTCGTATGAATTAATTTGGCTTCATTGTTTTTATCAATCTTTTTTCGGAGCGAATTAATATACACTTCAATCGTATTTTGATTGGTAATTATTTGGTAATCCCAAAGTTGTTCACTAATTGTATTCTTTGAAACGATTCTCCCATTCGCCGTCGCCAAAATAGAAAGCAATTTAAATTCTTTAGGCGTAAGCTGTATTTCAACACCTCCTCGATGTACGCTTAGTTCTGTATATGAAATCACCAGGTCTCCAATTACAATATCTTCTACTTGCTGAGCAACTTCTTTTCTTTTAAGTAAAGCATTTACACGTGCATACAATTCATCAAAATGAAAAGGTTTCAATAAATAATCATCTGCGCCAGTATTAAATGCTTTTAGCTTGTCTTCAATTTCACCAAAGGCGGTAAGCATTAGTATGGGCACTTTTTTATCAACCCTTCTTATTGATGCGCACACTTCAATACCTGATTGACCAGGCACATTGATATCAAGGATCACTAAGTCGTGATGATCCTTATTATATTGTTTAGCAGCTAGGTCGCCATTTAATACAGCTTGACATTGAATATTTTTTGTTTTGAAAAATTTTTCTATTTCGGCAGACAGTGTAGCGTCGTCTTCTAATAACAATACTCTCATATAATAAGGATTATTACAAAGTTACTACTAATGAAATGAGATTTAAAATTGGTGCTATCCTTTTTAACAAATTTCTAATGAATTAACCACACCACTCCAATACTTAAGATTGCCTTAATGATCATAAGCCCATCAATAAGCAGCATGTTAATATGAATTGCTTTTTGGCGAACTATAATTCGAGATACAATATATATTAGAATTAGAATAAGCAATCTTGAAAGTAAATGCATATAGCCGCCGCCCTGCCAATAATGTCCTACTAAGGTAAATAAAAATCTGAATAACAATAGAGGCAATACTATTTTATGAATCGTAAAATCTACTCCATGCTTTACCACCAAAGTATTCACGAACGCTTCTTTGTCTCGGTATAAGTCCTTAATGTCAAATAAAATTGCCAAGATTAAAATAAAAAAATACAATTGAATAAAATGAGCCCAAAAAGGAAATGAAGAAAGCATCTCTGTAAAATTAGCACTCGTTGAAAACCATATAGGAGCCATACAACATAGTATAGTCCAAATCCATGCAATACCCGCACTCTTTAGTATGCCTTTGTTTCGAAAAGATTTAAAAGGGAAAAATGGATAATTCGGCAAATAATATATTGCAGATATTGCAACCGATGCTAATAATGTAATTTGTATCATTAGCGCTGCGTGAATAAATAATCGAACTGCATCTAGTTTTACTACAATCAACCAAGCACAGGCAATAGTATAAAACACTTGTCTGATTTTTAAATAGTATTGATGCTTTTGATACCATTTACTTCTTTCATTATAAATTCCATCCTGGTCCTCTTTCAAATAAGCATGGGTATAATAAAGTACTGTTGCTAAATGAATAAAAAGCAAAAGAAATACATTCGGCATTGTATGCAGCAATAATACATTGGACTCTATAGCCAACAATACTGCACAAATGCCGTAGAACTGGTTACTCCACAACAAAATACCTTTCCAATCCAATTTCACTTTACTCTTTTATTAAATGATATTCTTGTATGAGTGCGGGATTTTCTGGAGAAAGCGTAAAGCTCATTTTAAGCTTTCCTCTTTCACAATTAATTATACAGTATCCTCTTAATTGATTCTCGGCAAACATTTTTTGTATAGCCTTAATATTACCTACTTGTGCAAAAAGTTCAGCAGACTGCTTCTTTAACATATCGATTGGATAATCATCAAAGAAATTTTCAGCAAAAATAGCTGGTATATTTTCCCAGTTCATAATTAGTTTTGCAAGTACTTGTTGACGTTGTGCTAAAATAGGCGAAACACTTGTTTGACGTGGTTTTAAGGATGCCAAATGAACCAAAGTGTCTATTACTGCCGTATTAATTGTCGTGGTAGGCGCGTAAGTTACATTGGCAAATAAGATAACCCCAATGCCATAGTCGGGTAAGAACTGCCAATTGCTTCCAAAACCCGGCAAGCCTCCACTATGCCCAATATTTTTTTTATGCTCAGCATCAATCATCCATCTTAATCCGTAAGTGTACGCACCTGCAGTTGCTAATTTTTTTCCACTAGGAAATGTGTAATTCGGGTTTAATGCAATAAACCTTGCAGGCTGATGCATTTCTCTAATACTGCTTCTTTTTACAGGTAAGGTTTCTTTGTCGTTACGCTCAGGCCAAGCAGCTTCATGCATAGCAACATATTTTCCAAACATATCAATCGACGTAATCATTCCCCCCATTGCACCATAGATCCCATCTTTTAAAGGAGTTTCTTTTCTCCACTGGTCATTGATATAGCGATAACCGTAGGCGAATTTTTCTTTAGGAATTTCTGTGTATTCATAGGTAGTCGCATTCATGCCTAATGGCAATAAAATATTTTTTTTAATGTATGCATCGTATGTTATTCCTGATACTTTATGAATAATATAACCTAGCATCGCAAATCCTAAATTGCTATATTCATATTCAATACCAGCCACATTCGAAAAGGAAAGCTGGCCTTTAATTAAATCATTCAAGTCTTTTTCTGAATCTGCTAATTGTCGGTCTCCCCAAGGATTGTCTTCGGGGAAGCCTGCACTATGACTCATTAAATGGCGAATGGTAATAGGAGGTGCATCCTTGGTTAAACCTTGCCCTTTTAAAGCCGGTATATACATTGATACTGGATCATCTAATCTTAATTTACCGGCATCTCTTAAATGTAAAATAGCCAAGGAAGTAAAACTCTTTGACATGGATGCAATGCGAAACATTGAACTTGTTGTTGCAGGAATTTTTTCTTCCAAATTTGCATATCCTGCTGCACCTTTATATAACAGTTGACCGTCCACTACAATACCATATGCATAGCCCGGCAAATGATTTACCAAAGCAAAGTCCTGGTACATTTTTTCAATTACAGGAATTGCTTTTTGTATACGCTCTAAACGTGTTGGATCGTTAAAAGAAGCAGGCGTAAAATGACTTGGGTTTTGCGCGCTGGCAAAAAACGGGAACACTACAAGAAGTAAAAACAGTTGTTTCATAAATACAATTTAATATGCTATTTGCTACACTAAATTTAAATGAAATTTATTCAATTTAAAATGTAAATGATGGGTAATAAAAAAGGGCCTCCAAAATTGGAAGCCCTTTTTATATAGTATGCTAAAATGAAAGACTAGTAACCAGGGTTTTGAACCATGTTTGGATTTACTAAAATCTCATCGTTTGGAATCGGGAAGATTCTGTTAATGTTACCTGGAGCAACTGCTGTATAAGTATATACGTTATTAGCATCTTGCGTTTGAGGCTTAAGGAAAGTGTAGTTTAAACGAGTTAAGTCGAAGAAACGGTATCCTTCAAAAGCAAACTCTTTTGAACGCTCTGTTAAGATATCGGCTAATACTTGTGTAC
>CANGMV010000105.1 GCA_947454745.1 Bacteroidota bacterium
GGTGAAGATATTTTCTCTTTTGTGAATGGACAGTATACTACACAAGGTGGTACACACCAACAAGCATTTAGAGAGGCTTATGTAAAAGTGATTCGTGATTTTTATAAGAAAGATTATGAAGCTTCAGATATTAGAACCAGTATAGTTGCTGCCGTTTCGGTGCGTGTTCAAGAACCCGTTTTTGAAAGCCAAACCAAAACTAAATTAGGTTCACAGAATGTAGCAGATGGTGGGCCAAGTATGAAGAATTTTGTTACTGAATTCTTATCCAAAGAATTAGATAATTTTTTACATCGTAATGCTTCGGTAGCAGATGCGCTTAAAAAACGTATTGAACAAAACGAACGTGAAAGAAAGGAACTAGCGGGTATTAAAAAATTAGCAAATGAGCGTGCTAAAAAAGCCAATTTGCATAATAAAAAATTAAGAGATTGTCGTGTGCATCTAAACGACGATTTGCCTGCTAAAAACAAGGAGATGTTTATTGCTACTCAACAAGCAAGTACCTTATTTATTACGGAGGGAGATTCGGCGAGTGGAAGCATTACCAAATCGCGTAATGTAGATACTCAAGCCGTTTTTAGTTTAAGAGGTAAGCCATTGAATGCATTTGGATTAACCAAAAAAGTGGTTTATGAAAATGAAGAGTTTAACTTATTGCAACATGCATTAAATATTGAAGATGGCTTAGATGGCTTACGCTATAATAACATCGTAATCGCAACCGATGCCGATGTGGACGGAATGCATATTCGATTATTAATGCTCACTTTCTTTTTGCAATTCTTTCCTGACTTAGTTAAGAGAGGACATGTATTTGTATTAGAGACCCCTTTGTTCCGTGTTCGTAATAAACAAAAAACTATTTACTGTTACGACGAATCTGAAAAACAAAAAGCAATAAATGAGTTAGGTAGCAAACCAGAGATTACTCGATTCAAAGGATTGGGTGAAATTAGTCCTGAAGAGTTTGGCAAGTTTATTAATGCAGATATTAAATTAGCACCCGTTATTTTAGAACAAGGGGATCATATTCAACATTTGCTTGAATATTATATGGGCAAAAATTCACAAGAGCGACAAGATTTTATTATCAATAATTTAAAAGTAGAACTAGATAAAGCGCATGATACACTTAGTGTTTAACACAGCAGATATTGCTGCATTAGAAGCTGCCATTGAATTGGACGAAACCTTAGCTGGTAAAGTTGTTGAAGTAAAAGATGACTATGCCGTAGGCCCTATATTAGATATTTATGAAACGGAAGGATATCAATTACGCCGCGATTGGTGGAAAAACGTATTGGAGTTTTCTCCTTATGCGGAGCAATTAGATATTGTTGATGACAAATTAACAGTACATCAATTAATCAATGCATTAAATCACGACGAGAACGAAATGATTTGGATATGGATGGGTCAAAATGCACATGATGTATCTGGATACTATTGGTTTATGAGTCAAGTGAAAGAATTTCAAGGCCGTATTCAAGTTTTGTATTTAAATAATCTTCCATTTTTAAATGAAAAAGGACAGTTGTTCTATCCAACTTATTTAAGTCAAATCCAGCCAAAAGAGTTCTTAAAGGCAAAGAAATTAGCAAGACCCATTACATTGAGTGAATTTGAATTAGATCCTGATGAATGGAAAAAATTATGTCAGGAAAACGAAGGGGTACGTTTTTTAGAAGGTGGAAAAAAATTAGTGAGTTTACATATAGGTTGTTATGATAAAGAAATCCTAAGTCTTCTAACCAAAAATGCTCAAAAATTACCAAGTGCCTTATCCAATATCATGGCTAAGTTAAAAGTGAAATTAGGTGATGCTTTTATTGTATATCGATTAAAGGCAATTGCTGAAGAAGGTAAAATTGTTTTTGTTGGTGATTGGACAAAAGGTTGGAAAGACATGGTCGTGCAAATGCCAGGTGGTTCAAGTACGATTGTAGAAGCAGAAACGGTTTAATAAAATAAATGTATTAATAATGAGTGTTACTATTAGCCCAATTCATGTGAAAGCAGTTGATGAGCGTGGCGCACTTCATTTTTTCAATACTGAAAGAACGGGTGAATTTTTATTGGTATATCGAAATGCTGGAACAGTGAGTGGTCAACACTATCACAAAGGTATTTCGCCAGGTAAAAATCCCGAAGACATGCTTTTAGTGCAAGGTTCTGCAACTTTGCATTGGAAGGATTTAACAACAAATAAGGAAGAGACAATTCAGTTGGTTGCTCCTACAAGAGTATTAATTCAAGCGAATGTATGGCATGAGTTAACAGCAATTACCGATATTGTTTTTGTAGAATTAAACAGTTTAGCGGACGGAAGTGAAGATACTTTTCGGCTCTAATAATTAGATATATGGCAAAAGAGAAAAATTTAAGCAGGGTAACAGAAAATGAATCAGGTGTTCAAGGACAATATAAAAACTGGTTCTTGGATTATGCTTCCTATGTTATTTTGGAAAGAGCAGTACCTGCTATCGAAGACGGACTAAAACCAGTACAACGAAGAATCCTACATGCCATGAAGGAAATGGATGATGGAAGATTCAATAAAGTGGCTAATATTATTGGTCAAAGTATGCAATATCACCCGCATGGTGATGCTAGTATTGGAGATGCTTTAGTAAATATTGGACAAAAGAATTTATTAGTGGAAACGCAGGGTAACTGGGGGGATGTAAGAACGGGTGACTCTGCAGCAGCTTCGAGATATATTGAAGCTCGTTTAAGCAAATTTGCTTTGGAAGTAGCATTTAATGCAAAAACTACCGAATGGGCATTAAGTTATGATGGTCGAAAAAACGAACCCGTAACATTGCCAATGAAGTTTCCTTTATTGCTAGCGCAAGGTGCTGATGGTATTGCAGTAGGATTATCTACTAAAATATTGCCGCATAATTTTAATGAATTATTGGAAGCGAGCATCAAGCATTTAAGAGGACGTAAATTTGAATTATTGCCAGATTTTCAAACTGGAGGCATGATAGATGCTTCTAATTATAATGATGGTAAGCGTGGTGGAAAAGTAAGGGTTCGTGCACATATAGAGGAATTAGACAAAAAAACTTTGTTGATTAAAGACGTTCCCTATAGTGTTACCACTACACAATTAATGGAGAGTATTACCAAGGCCAATGACCAAGGTAAAATTAAAATCAAAAAAGTTACCGACGTTACTGCCGCCGATGTGGAGATTCAAATTGATTTAGCTACAGGTATTTCACCCGATATCACAATTGATGCTTTGTATGCATTTACAGATTGCGAAATAAGCTTATCTCCCAATGCCTGTGTGATTGTTGAGAATAGGCCACAGTTTTTAGGAGCGAGTGATTTATTAAAATATTCTGTTGAAAATACCAAGTCATTGTTAAAGGCAGAACTTGAAATTCAATTAAAAGAGCTTGAAGATAAATGGCATTTTACGAGCTTGGAAAAAATATTTTTCGAAGAAAAGATCTACCAAGAATTAGAGAAAAAACACTTGAATTGGGAAAAAGTTATTGATGCGATTGATAAAGCTTTTGAACCTTTCAAAAAGAAATTTAAAAAACCAATTGAACGTACTGATTTATTAAAATTAACTGACAAACCAGTAAGACGTATTTATAAATTAGATATCGATGATTTAATTCAACAAATCAAAGGTATTGAAGCAGATATTAAGGAAACCAAACATCATTTGGAAAACTTAGTAGACTACGCAGTAAGTTATTATGAAGGTTTACAAAAAAAGTATGGAAAGGGCAAGGAGCGTAAAACTGAAATTAAAGAATTTGATACGATTCAAGTTAAACAAGTAGCCATTGCCAACACGAAATTGTACATTAATAAGGCCGAAGGTTTTATCGGCACCAGCTTAAAGAAAGACGAGTTCCTTTGTGATTGTACCGACTATGATGATATTATTGCATTTACCAAGTCGGGTATTATGAAAGTTGTAAAAGTGTCCGATAAAGTATTTATTGGCAAGGATATTATACATGCTGCCGTTTTCCAAAAGAACGATGAGCGTACTACTTATAATATGGTGTATGTAGATGGTGCTAGTGGGATTAGTTATGCTAAGCGATTTAATGTAACCGGTGTAACACGTGATAAAGAATATCCATTGGCTAAGAGTGCGGAGAAATCTAAAGTGCATTATATGTCGGTGAATGCGAATGGCGAAGCGGAGTCGGTTAAAATTATATTAAGTCCAAACTGTTCTGCTAGGATCAAAGAATTTGATTTCTATTTTGAAACCTTAGAAGTAAAAGGGCGAAGCAGTGTAGGTAACCAGGTTACAAAGTATCCTATTAAAACTGTTCGTTTAAAAGAAGCAGGTAAGAGCACATTGGTGGGCCGAAAACTTTGGTTTGATGATAAGTTTGGTCGTTTAAATAGTGAAGAAAAAGGAATCTACTTAGGTACTTTTGAGGACGAAAAGCTATTGGTATTTACCCGTGATGGCTACTATGAAGTAACGGATACCGAGCAATCACAAAGATTCGATCCGGAGAAAGTTTTGAGTATTGAAAAGTTTAATCCCGATAAAATCGTAACTGCTGTATATTTAGATAAGGATAAATTACAATTTAATATCAAGCGCTTTAAGATTGAGACAACTACGTTACGATCTCCTTTCTGTTGTATTAAAGAAGGAGACGGCAATTATTTAGCTGCTGTTTCTACTGCCATAGAGCCCATTTTAGTGGTAAATACTGGGAAAGGTGCGCAAATAAGAAAGTCTAAGTTTAAAGTAAGCAAAATAGTAGACATCATGGGCTGGAAAGCAGTAGGTACCAAATTGACCGACTTTAACAAAACCATCGAAATGGAGTGGGAAACCAAGGTGGTTATAAAAGATCCTAACGACGAACAACCAGAATTGTTCTAATTTTATAAAAAGGTGTTTGAAACCAAAAAATGATATTATGTCAACTATTAATGTAGGTCAATTTAATCTGATGCGTGTAGACCGAAAGGTAGACTTTGGTTTTTATATGGACGATGGCGGAGAAGGTATTTTATTGCCGAAGCGTTTTGTGCCTTCGGGCTTACA
>CANGMV010000106.1 GCA_947454745.1 Bacteroidota bacterium
CTTCCAATCGGACCGCTATAAGTTGTCTCATATGCATGTCCGCCAATATTCTTATAAATTGGACAAGCATTTAAACAAGCACCACAACGTATACAATATAAAGCTTCTCTACTTTTATCATTTGCCAACAATTCGGTACGGCCGTTGTCCAACAAAATCACATACATATCTTCAGGTCCATCCACTTCATCTGCTTGTCTTGGACCTGTGATAATGCTATTGTAAACGGTTACCTGCTGACCGGTTCCAAATGTAGAAAGTAAGGGCCAAAATAAACCTAAATCATTTATAGATGGAATTACTTTTTCGATCCCTACAATGACAATATGTGTCTTGGGCATGGAGGCCGATAATCGAGCATTACCTTCGTTTTCAGTCAATGCGATTCCGCCGATATCAGATAAAATAAAATTTGCGCCTGTGATACCTATTTCAGCATTGGTATATTTTTCTCTTAAATTTTTTCTTGCTACCAAAGTGAGTTGCTCTGGCGTAAGATTAATATCTGTTCCTAGTTTTTCTGCAAACAACTTAGCAACATCCTCCTTGCTCTTGTGCATCGCAGGTGTTACAATATGATAAGGCGCTTCTCCATCTAATTGTTGAATATATTCACCCAAATCCGTCTCAACACTTTCTACACCAATGGATGCTAAATAATCATTCAAATGAATTTCCTCCGTCACCATGCTCTTGCTTTTCACAATCGACTTACATGCTTTCTCCTTGCAAACCTCTCCAATAAAATTTAAAGCTTGTTCACTGTCTTCGGCCCAAAAAACTTTTGCGCCTCTTTTTGTGATTTGTTCTTCGAATTGTGTCAAATACAAATCCAAATGTTCAATCGCCTCCCATTTTCTGTTTTTAGCTAGTTCTCTCACGCGCTCTAAATCGACAAATTGCTCCTTACCCTTTGGTACCACGGCATTGTACTTACCAATATTAAAATTGATTTTACGTCTGTGTTCTAAGTCTATTGCCTTTTCGGCACTCTTAGCTTCAAATGATTCGGCGTAAATACTGCGCATGAAGGACTAATTATTTTTTTTGAAGATGTTGTGCCGATGCGTCTAATGCATTGTAAAACTCTTCACCGTATTTTCTGATGATGGATTCTTTCAAAAAAACATATGCTGGCACTTTCAATTTCACGCCTAATGAACAAGCTGCAGCACACAAATCTTCCCTAGGTTCGTAATTTAAATATTCAACACCCGGATCCGCTTTGCTCTTGGTTACTTTAATCGGAAACAAGTGACAACTAATTGGCTTTTTCCAAGGAATTTTACCGTCATTATATGCCTGCTCGAATGCGCATTTAATAATACCTTTTTCATCTTTGTATCCGTATGCACAAATTTGTCCATTAATAGTTGGCGTTACCCATCCAAACTCTCTGTCGTACATAAACTGACCAACTTGTTTCACTTCCTTGATCCCTTCCTTGGTCATATAGGGTTCCACAATTGAATAATATTCTTTAATGTAGTCTTTTTCTTTGTTTTCTAGGGGAGCACCCGCATCACCGTCTTCACAACAACCCCCTTTGCACTTTGTTAAATCACAAACAAACTGCTCTTCCACGATTTCGTCACTCACTAAAACAGAATCAATAATTATCATAGCTAAAATTGTGAGGTAAAGATAAGAAAAAAATGCGGCGCATTTTTTGATGTGTGGTAAAGTATATGCATTTTTGATTTTGTTAAGGATAAAACTTAAGATTACCTATTGCCACTTAAATGTATTCACTAAATGTGTTAGATCCTTAAAAAGAAATGCATTCACAGGGGCGAGCGAATCCTCGTTAGGTGTGGTATCAAAATAAAGGGCTCCTCGAAAAAAATGATGTACCGAGTCGGTTAAAAAAAATTGATAGCTTGTAGCTACATTGCCTCCAATATGAAAAAACACTCCATGCACGCCATTTTCAGTGGTAAAAACAGAGTCCTCAATGTAACTAGCTTTACTATTGTGGTTATTGGCAAATGTATATGCATCTTTTACTAGCGTTTCAAGTTGATGCGGCTGTATGGCACGGTAGCTAACATAAATAGTTGCCCCATTTTGAGGAAAATTGATATTAATCCAAGCATGCGCTTTTTTGGTGTCCCCAAAATAATTCACGCTATTGTCAATTTGAGCATATACAGGGTATTCAAAAGAATAAGGATAGCCCGTTTCCTTAAACCATTGGTATTGCTTAGCTGGAAACTGCACCGCACCATAGCCCTTATTTTTGGGAACAACTGGACTATTGCAAGCGATTGCCAAAATCAATAAAACGCTGCAAAATACGAATCCTAATTTATACATTTTCTAATGCGCTTGAAGCCTGAGGCGTAATGATTAATTGAACTTTATGAATTCTATTTTTTTGGATCTCCATCACCGTAAAACTAAATTGTTTGTATTTTACTACCTGTTGTAAAGTGGGAAATTCGCCAGCCAATTCTAAGAATAACCCTGCAACGGTATCACTCTCCCCTTTTACGTTGTCAAAAAAACTAGTGGACAAATCGATATAATTACACAAGTCAATAATGGTCGTTTTACCTTCCACCATGTAATGAAAATCGTCAATCTTTTTTACCATTGCTTCCTCTTCATCAAATTCATCTTTAATATCACCCACAATTTCCTCTAAAATATCTTCTAAGGTAATAATACCACTCGTGCCGCCAAACTCGTCAACAACAATGGCAAAGTGAATCCGCTTTAACTGAAATTCTTTTAATAAATCCTCAATCATTTTTTGCTCGTGCACGAAAAATGCAGGCCTAATTAAACTAGCCCATTTAAAATCAGCCGGCTCATGAATATGGGGCAATACGTCCTTTGTATGAATCATACCAACAATTGAATCTAAGTCCTCTTTGAAAACCGGGAATCGACTGTAATTGTGTTCTTTTATATGTTCAAGTAATTCGTGAAAATTAATCGCCTCTTCCACACCATACACGTCTAGCCTGGTTTTCATGATTTGCTTCACCGAAATATTTCCAAACTTGACAATCCCTTTTAAAATCTTTTTTTCATTTTCTTGCTGATTGGGCGACGAAGTTAAATCAATGGCATGATCTAATTCCTCCATGCTATAAGTAGTCCCGTAATTTTTTTGCGCCAATTTATTTTCGATAATATTAGTATACTTCACCATGATACTACTTGGCTTAGAAAAAATAAAATATACCGCCTGAACTATGCCTCCAAAATCTTGAGCAAATCGAATATTATTTTGAGTAGCCATTACCTTTGGTAAAATTTCACCGAAAAATAATAACAATAAAGTCACTGCAATTACTTTAACGATGAACTCAATTCCAGGTATCGCAATTTGATCAAAAACAAAAAGGTGATTAATTAAAATATTAGCAATTAAAATAATACAGATATTAATAAAACTGTTGGCAATCAACATGGAAGTAAGTAACTTTTTTGGGTCTTCCAATAAATGCACAATTCTTTTAAGGGCTTTATTATGTTTTGTTTTTAAAACTTGAATGTCTTTATATGACAACGAAAAAAATGCCACTTCGGAACCAGCAATGGCAAAAGAAAGAAATAAAAGCACGCACATTATCAATATCAACGATGCGTCTTGCTGAATGGGCCTTACGCCTACAGTAGACAAAATGAATAAAAAACTCGAATGATATTCCAAAGTAGCACTAGTTTGTTTGTGGTGGAAAGTTACCAATTATATGACAAAATTATGCTTTCAAAAGCCCCTCATCGGACAAAAAGCTATTGATTGTCTTGGGATACGCATATTTATGAAGGGCGCCTGCAGTCACCCAAATACCTTTTTCGAATACTTTTGGCATGGATTTTAATTCTATATGTATAAAACGCACAGCCAATAACTGATGCGTTAATTGTTGTTGATAGGTTTTATGAATCCACTTTGCATTTATGGATTCAGGATCAATTGACAATTGATTCAAAATGACATCATTTATATAATTTTCATTCGGGGCAATTTGCTTTTCTTGCTCTACTAAATAAAACTGAAAAAGGTTTGCCCAAATGTCACCCTCCGATCTTTTTTGAATTAACCATTTGTCTCCAACAGTAAAACAGAAATAGTCAAAATATCTTTTTTTCTTTTGAATCACTTTTAATTTAACAGGTAATTGCCCAACCATATTTTGATTAAATGCCGCACAGGTGGCTTGCATCATACAGCTGGAACACAAGGGAGACATAGGTTTGCAAACAGTAGCTCCAAAATCCATTAAGGCTTGATTATAAATACCCGCCTTGTTTTTTGCTAAATTTTCAAATGCAATGGCATTGAATATTTGTAAACCTTCCTTGGTATCGGTTGGTGTATGAATGCCGTAATACCTTGCAAAAACTCGAAACACATTTCCATCTACAACTGCATGTGGTAAATTGTAAGCGAATGAAGCAATAGCTGCGGCTGTATAAGGACCCACTCCTTTTAATAAGATTAATCCTTCATAATCAGTTGGAAAATTTCCATCCAATACATTTACAATATGACGTGCTGTAAATAATAAGTTTCTACAACGATTATAATATCCAAGTCCTTCCCATAATTTAAAAACGGCATCATCCTTAGCTGCTGCTAATTTTTGAATAGTTGGATACTGTTTTACAAACCTTTCATAATAGGCCCATCCCTGCTCCACCCTAGTTTGTTGTAAAATTATCTCACTGAGCCAAATTTTATAAGGATCCTTTTCTCCTTTCCAAGGCATTGGACGATGATTGGACTTTTTGTCCCATTTTAACAGTAAATCACAGAAAAGGGTATTCATTTGGGCAAAAATGAACAAAATAGCCCAAAATTCATGTTTTTTTTAGCCTAAAATGCTTAATTACGAATTACAATAATATTATATATTAATATATTATATGCATAGTAACTTAAAATTATGGGGAAATAAGTAGAAATAAATCATAATATAGTTGCAAAAACTTAAAATTTCATTTATTTTTAATACCGAAACCCCAAAAAATCAACTTCATGAGAAAATCTGATCTCATCAATCAAATCTCTGAGAAAACTGGAATTCCTAAAG
>CANGMV010000107.1 GCA_947454745.1 Bacteroidota bacterium
AATTTATTTTTACATAAGAGCTTCAACAAAAATTCTATTACTCAAATAAAAGACCGATATTTGCGCCCATGGCAAAAATCAGACCCTTTGAAGCACTTCGCCCTCAGCCTCAATTAGCGAAGCAAGTAGCAAGCAAACCATACGACGTTTTAAATAGTGCCGAAGCAAAACACGAAGCAGTAGGTAATGCCTATTCTTTTTTACATATTACCAAAAGTGAAATTGATTTACCTGAAGCAACTGATATTCATAGTCAACAGGTTTATGATTTAGCATTAGAAAATTTAAACGCGTTTGTACAAAGAGATGTGTTGTTTAAGGAATCAAAACCTTGTTATTATATTTATCAATTAATCATGGATGGTCGTGCACAAACAGGATTGGTATGTGTAAGTAGTATTGATGACTATAATAATGACATTATTAAAAAGCATGAGTTCACCCGCCCCGAAAAAGAGCAGGACAGAATCAATCATATTAAAACAACCGGTGCGCAAACCGGCAATGTGTTTTTAGCCTACCGCAATCAAGCATCTATCGACGCTTTAATTGACAAATGGAAGACTACTAAAAATGCAGTGTACGATTTTACAGCCGAGGATGGCATACAGCATACGGTTTGGGCAGTAAGCGATTCTGCAACTGTAGAACAAATTACTGCGTTATTTGCTGCCGAAGTACCATGTACTTATATAGCCGACGGACACCATCGTGCTGCATCAGCAGCCAAAGTAAAGTTGGCATTAGGCGAAGCGGCTACCCCAGCGGCTGATTATTTTTTAACGACTTTGTTCCCTTCCAATCAATTACATATCATGGATTACAACCGTGTAGTAAAAGATTTGAACGGACATAGTGCCGAAGCCTTTATTGCTGCATTGGGCAATGAGTTTGAAGTAAACGAACACGAAGGAGCATACAAGCCAACCGAATTACACAGTTTTGGTATGTACTTAGCCAGTAAGTGGTATACATTAAAAGCGAAACCAGGAACTTATAACGACAATGATCCTATTGGCGTTTTGGATGTAACTATTTTGTCAAACAATATCTTATCAAAATTATTGGGTATTGTAGACCAAAGAACCGACAAGCGAATTGACTTTGTGGGTGGTATACGAGGTTTAGCTGAATTGGAAAAAAGAGTAGACAGCGGTGAAATGCAATTAGCCATTAGCTTGTACCCAGTAACCATCGACCAATTGTTTAATATTGCGGATGCAGGTGAAGTAATGCCTCCAAAAAGCACTTGGTTTGAACCTAAATTAAGAGACGGATTATTGACACATTTAATATATTAGTCGATTCTAAAAAAGATCGATAAGCATTTTAAAAAGCCCAGCACACCGCTGGGTTTTTTGTGACCTTTATTCTTTTTTTTCTGCGCCTTTATTTGTACTTTGTTACACAATTTTGCTTGACCATGGAGTGTAAAAGACTATTCGATTGTATCGAACACCAATTACAACATTTTCCTAAGGAGGACATGTTGGTTGCGAAAGAAAACGGAGCCTGGAGAAAGTATTCCACGCAGGAAATCGCACAAAACGTAAATGAGTTGAGCGCGGGCTTATTAAGCTTGGGCTTGTCGGCTAATAATTTTACACCCGAAGGCAGCGATAAAATTGCAGTGATAAGTACCAATCGTCCCGAATGGTTAATTGCTGACATGGCAGCACAACAACTAGGCATTATTTGGGTGCCTGTTTATCCAACCACCAATCCATTAGAGTTAACGTTTATTTTAAATGATGCGTCGGTACAATATATGTTTGCGAGTAGCAAAGAATTGTATGATAAAGTAATGTCGGTTAAAAACGAAGTAGCTTGTTTAAAAGAAGTGTACACTTTTGATAAAATAGAAGGCGCAAAACATTGGACGGAATTAAAAAATAATGATACCGAAAAATTAGCGCAGGTAGCGGCCATTAAAAAAACAGTACCTGTGGATCAGGTAGCTACCTTTATTTATACATCAGGCACAACGGGCACACCCAAAGGCGTGATGTTAACGCATCGCAATATTTATTTCAATTTAAAAATGGGAAAAGAAAGTTTTCCTTTCCCCGATGCGCCAACACAAAAGGTATTAAGTTTTTTACCGCTGAATCATATTTTTGAAAAAGTAGCTTCTTATATTTATTTATATAGTGGCATGGGTGTTTATTATGCCGAAAGTATGGATACTATTGCCGATAACTTACGTGAAGTACAACCAGACGGATTTTCGACAGTACCAAGATTGTTAGAAAAGGTATTTGAAAAAATCATGTTAAAGGGCGAAGAGTTAACAGGCATCAAAAGAAAATTATTTTTCTGGGCAGTAGGATTAGCCGAGCAATATGATAATTTAATACCGGGTTCATGGTGGTATCAACAAAAATTAAAAATAGCGAACAAGTTAATTTTTAACAAGTGGCGTGAAGCGTTGGGCGGCAATGTAAAATTTATTGTAACAGGAGGAGCAGCTTGTCAGGTAAAATTATTGCGCATCTTTAATGCAGCACAAATTCCAGTGTATGAAGGATATGGTCCAACAGAGAATAGTCCAATTATAAGTATTAACCTAAGAACCGAAAGGGGAACCAAATACGGTACCGTAGGAGAAGTGATAAAGGGAGTAGCGTTAAAATTAGAAGCAGACGGAGAAATTTGTGTAGCAGGTCCAAGTGTGATGTTGGGTTATTATAAACGTCCCGACTTAACCGCTGAAACAATTATTGATGGCTGGTTACATACAGGTGATATTGGAGAATTAATTGACGGACGCTATTTAAAAATTACGGATCGAAAAAAAGAATTGTTTAAAACCAGCGGTGGCAAGTATGTGGCACCACAGCCGATTGAAAACAAGATGAAGGAGAGTCCATTTATTGAACAGATCTTATTAATTGGGGACAATCGCAAATTTGTAAGTGCCTTAATTGTACCTGGATTTTCAAAATTAAAAGACTGGGCAAAGCAACATGGTATTGAGTATACGAGCAATGAAGCCATTATCAAAAATAATATGGTTATTGCTATGATCACCGATATAGTGGAAGAGTATAATAAATTGTTTAATCAGGTAGAACAAGTAAAAAAGTTCACATTAATACCAAGAGAGTTTACTATTGACAAAGGAGAGATGACACCGAAGTTAAGTATCCGACGCAAAGTGATCTTAGCCAATTTTGAAAAAGAAGTAGATGCGATGTATGCATCTTAAATAATAAAAAAAGCCTTCGAAATTCGGAGGCTTTTTTATGTGCGTTGTTTTTTAGCAGCTTCAAATTTTTCTTTAATAATGGTTTGCACGTCCTTGTTTTGAATTTTACTTTTCAACCAGGAAATAATATCTAAATACATAAAGGCTCTACTTTCTAATTTATTTTTTTCCAATGGTTGCAAAGTTTTCAATAATACTTCAAAGGAAGGTTCCTTTCCCGTCTGAATAGAGGTTTTAATAAAATTGAACAATACTTCTTCCACTGCACCCAAGTTTTTCATTTTGGACATGAATCGGAAAACCGATTTAGATAAGTAAGCAACTACTTCCATATTGCCTAATTCATAATGCGCAATTAAGTGAAGCAAACGTGCATAACATTGTAAGTCGTCACGTAAATTTACTTTCCAATTTATAATGCGATTTAAATAGTCAATAGTTTTTTCGGCATTGCCCGCACCAAAATATAAGCTGGCAATTTTATAATAGAATACTAAAATGCGATGACTGTCAATATACAATTCAATCTCTTTTAATTTTTCTTCCATATCCGGAATCATCGCCAAACCCTCGCTAAACGTGCCTTTCAGGAAGTGCTGGTTAATTTTAGCAATGTATAAATAAATAAAAGACTGAATTAAATTGTTCTTGTTATTTAAAACAATTGGGGTTTCACTAAACTGTTCTAAAATACAAATGGTTTCTTTAAACTTATCAAAATTTCTTAAGTCAAAATGTGCGCTAATTAAATTGTGCAAGCCTTTAATATATTGTGCCGACTCAATTTGTTTCATGCCTTCTTCTTTCTCAAATAAATCCACCCATTTTTGTGCATATCTATAATGCATTAAAAAATCCTGCGTAATAAATCCATACCAACAATGACATTGATAACGGTATAAGCGTTCATAAAAACCCTTCGACGATTTTACTTGTTCTAAAATAGGATCCTGCATTAATGTATCCAAAGTAATTCTATCTTCCTCATCACGCGCGTGACCGTGTTGAATATACCAACTGTATAATTGTAAACTAAGGTTGGAAGTTTTTGCAATAAAAAATATGCGTTCGTTCGCTTCATCAATTTCATCACTTAATTGTTGTGCACGATCCTGCATACTTCGTGTAATATGTAGGGATTCAATTTTCTTTTCTAAAAAAAGTACTTGCAATAAATAGGTAACCTGATTATTTTGTTTGGTAAGCGTTTTGATTTTATCTAACAAACGAAGGCTTTGAATATATAAACCCTTGTTGTATAAAATTTTGGCATGGTCCAACTGCTCATGAATTTGCAAGTCGATATTTTCACTTTGCTTCAGGATCCTTAAACTAGCTAAAATTTGATCATATAAGTGCGCCTTCAAATTGGACAATTGTTGTTTTTGAATGGACTCGTTTTTGCGGAGCAATTCCTCCTCATCGTAGTCCTTCATTTTGTCCAAGGCATCGAATAATTGAATAATCTTTAAATCAGCCGACGCAGAGTTGCGGGCAGCATACAACTTAAAGTTGCGCTTTTCCCCCTTCTCCAGGGATTTTACCAAAATAAATAAGGCGTCGGTGCTTAGGTTGGGCATCGTAGCTGATTTTAGTTCAAGTTATTGAAAATCAAGCAATTAATCAAATAATGGCCATCTTATATATTGTAAAATAGGCATAAAATTGATGTGAATTACTTGTTAATATAGGGTATTTTTATACAATAAACGGGCCAAAAGCCCGTTTGTCATCTATAAACGATTGTAAATCAATAATATGAGCCAAAAAGTATTCATTTTTGATACCACTTTAAGAGACGGTGAGCAGGTGCCAGGTTGTAAACTCAACACCAAGGAAAAG
>CANGMV010000108.1 GCA_947454745.1 Bacteroidota bacterium
GTGCTTTATTACAAACTATACTTATTAAATGGTTTAGAATGGAGCAGCTTGAGTAAAAACGTATATGTTATTTGGTATGATAATAATGGTATTTTTTTAAAAGAAACCGTTGCGCCTTTATTTCAATCTTCAGCAAAGGGAAGCTTTGATGTGCCTAAAGACTATAAGGGCGAATTTTTACATGTAAAGGCTTATACACGTTGGATGTTAAACGACGACAGTGTTTTTTTATATGAAAGAAATGTGCCCGTTAATAGCGGCAACCCAAACAAGCAAAAAACAATCTCAATATCCAATACCAAGGTGGAAGTGTTTCCCGAAGGAGGCTCATTGGTAAATGATTTAAAAAGCAAACTAGCATTTAAAGCAACAAATTCAGCAGGCACCCCTGTATTTATAAAAGGATTTGTCGTAAATAATAAAAACAAAGTTCTTGATACATTAAAAGTTGCTCATGACGGAATGGGGCTTATCAAATTAAAACCAATTGCGGGGGAAAGCTATCAACTTAATTGGACCGACGAGCGAGGTCAAAAAGGCATCACTCCAATTATGCCAGCAATTGCTTCGGGCGTTGTGATGAATGTAAGCATGGACAACGAAAAAGCCCAGGTGATTGTGGAAAGATCATTTGATGTGCCAGACAATTTTAAAAAAATGAAATTGCTCGTTCATCAAAATCAACACCTTATTTATACGGTAAATTTTAAAGGCGAAGAACGCATTGCACAAAAAGCAAGTTTACCAATTGACGAATTACCTACCGGTGTGGTTCAGCTTTCATTGTTTACTTATGACTGGTTGCCAATTGCCGAAAGAATTATTTTAGTAAACAATCGTCTACATGAGTTTAATGCGCAGCTTGGTATACAAATCGCAAACACAAACAAGCGAGGAAAAAATGTACTTGACTTATATGTTAAAGACACTACTGCTGCGAATATGTCTTTAGCAATTACCGATGCCAGTGCGGTGATTCCTGAACAACAAACTATCTACTCAGATTTTTTATTAAGTAACGACATTAAAGGCAGGGTTTATAATCCAGCCTATTATTTTTCGAGTGACGCAGATAGCGTTGCAGCACATTTAGATTTAGTAATGCTCACCAATGGATGGAGAAAGTTTGACTGGAATAAAATTAAAAATGGAGTGTTGCCCAAACAAACTTATCCGGTTGAAACGGACCAAATGAAGTTAACGGGCAAGGTTTATGGAAACAACGCAAATAAAATAATCGAAAATCAATTATTAAATTTAATTATACGCGCAAAGGACAGTAGTAAAAAAATGTTGTTTTTACCATTACAAAGAGACGGTAGTTTTATAGAAAAATCCACCTTCTTTTATGACACTTCAAAAATCTATTACGCCTTAAACGGAAAGTCTAATACAATTGCCCCTGTCGTTCATTTTGATAATGGATTATTACATCAAGAGTTTAAAAAAATTAATTTAGATACAGACAAGAATATGAACGCGTGGAGCGACAGCCTTGCTAGGATTAAATTAAATGCACTGCTTTTAGAACAAGAAAGACAAAGAAAATTACAAGAGTCACTTACTTTAAGCGAAGTGGTGGTGAAATCAAAAGTAAAATCTCCCACGCAACTTTTAGAAGAAAAATATGCAAAAGGAATGTTTGCTGGGGCCGATGGTATGTCATTTGACTTATCCTCGGATGCAAGTATTATTGCCGCTATTGATATCCTAACTTATTTACAAGCAAAAGTGCCAGGGCTTACTATAACTACGAATGGCACACCATCTGCAACCTGGAGAGGGTCCAACACCGATTTCTTTTTAAACGAAATAAATACCACCATCGACCAAGTACAATCATTAAATATTTCAGATATCGCCTACATTAAAGCATTAAGACCTCCTTTTTTTGGATCTGTTGGTGGAGGAAGTGGTGGTGCGATTGCGATTTATACAAAACAGGGCGGATACAATAAGGGCAGAAACGATAATAACAAAGGAATGGAATATGCAGTGCTGGGCGGCTACTCTGTATTTAAAGAATTTTATAATCCTGTATATGACAGGCCTGCAGAAAATTTTGAAGTAGACACCCGTGCAACCATTTACTGGAATCCATATTTGTTGACGAACAAGAAAAGTTCAAGGATAAGAATAGAGTTTTACAACAACGACATTAGCAAAAAATTACAACTTGTATTAGAGGGCATCAATGCAAATGGAAGACTTGCAAGAGTAGTGAAGTATATTGAATAAATGATACGCTAAGCTGAATAAAAAAGCCCCCAACGATTGTTGAGGGCTTTTTTAGTGTTTCTGTGGCACCACCCGGGCTCGAACCGGGGACACAAGGATTTTCAGTCCTTTGCTCTACCAACTGAGCTACAGCGCCATCGGATTTTATCCATCCAAACAAATTGCTTTGTTCGGGCAGCAAATATAGGTTAGCCCGCCTTAAATAGCAAAAAATTAGGCTTGTTTATTGAAAATGAGTGAAAATGAGGGGTAAAATCATCCCGATTTATGCCGTTACCGCAACAACTATAAAGCTAATTACAATCAATGCTAAACCCGTCCATTGTTTGATACTTAATCTTTCTTTAAAAAATATAAAGCCAAATAATACCGACAACAACTGGCTGCTAATAATCAAAACATTAATGACCATAATCGGCAGGTACTGATAGGAGATATTTATTGCCAATCCTCCTGCCACCAACAAGACACCCTGAATAATATAGGTTTGAATATGTTGTGGCTGCAAATAATTAAACACTTGCTTTAATAAACCATCCTTAATAATCAATACTAAACCAAAAAGCATAGCGGTGGTTTCAATTACAAAACTAAAACCCAATGGTCCCCACCACTGAATTGGATAAGTATATAAAGCGTAAGAGCTACCCCAAAAAAAACTTGAAGCCAATCCATATAATACGCCTAGTTTTTGTTGTTTAACACTCGTGTGTTCTGATCCATCTAAATACAATAATAATAAGCCAGCTGTTGATAATCCAAATGCATACAGATAGGGCATTTTCCAAACCTCTCCCACAATAAATACGGCCGTTAAAATCGTAAACACTTTTAGCGCAGACACAGGCACTACAATACTTACAGGGGCTTTTTGTATACCACGTAAAAAAAACATTAAACCGAAAATATTAAATATACAAATCGCAATGGTTAGTCCAATTTGTTTGTCAATAGCTAAAGGGCGAACTGTCCATCCTGCAAAAAAAGGAGTTGCTCTAAAGCCAAAATATAAAATAGCAAATGTAGCGGATGCAAAAACACCTCTATAAAACATGCCAATTTGAAAGGGAATAGTTTGCGTTACTTTTTTCCAATACACATTACTAATCGCAAAACAAAAAGCACCAATTAATACAAATAATATGCCCATAATTAATATTCACAATTGTTCGGCGTTCTTGCAAAGGCAATTACGTCTCTAATATTTGTCATACCTGTTACAAATTGAACCATACGCTCAAAGCCTAGTCCAAAACCAGCATGTGGAACACTTCCAAAACGTCTGGTATCCAAATAATAGCTCATTTCTTCTAAAGGAATATGCATGGCATTCATTCTGGCTTCTAACAAATCCAAACGCTCTTCTCTTTGTGATCCACCTACAATCTCGCCTATTCCTGGAGCTAAAATATCCATGGCCGCAACCGTTTCTTTACCCGCTTCACAACCATCGTTCATGCGCATATAAAATGCCTTAATCGCAGCAGGGTAGTTCGTTACAATTACCGGCTTTTTAAAGTGTTGTTCTACCAAGTATCTTTCGTGCTCACTTTGTAAATCAATTCCCCACTTTACATCGTACTGGAATTTCTTTTTCTTATAGTGATTGCTGTTTAATAAAATATCAATGGCTTCGGTATAGGTAATTCTTTCAAATCCGTTTTCTAAAACAAATTTTAATTTTTCAATTAATCCCAATCCGCTTCTTTTTTCAGTTGGCAATTGTTTTTCTTCTTCTGCTAAACGGCCATCTAAAAATTGTAAGTCATCGGCATTGTGTTTCATTACATAGTCAATCAAATGTTTAATGAAATCTTCTGCCAAATTCATATTGTCTTCTAAATCATTAAACGCTACTTCGGGTTCAATCATCCAAAATTCAGCTAAGTGTCTTGTTGTATTTGAATTCTCTGCACGGAATGTAGGACCAAATGTATAAATGTCTGAAAACGCCATGGCACCTAGCTCTCCTTCCAATTGACCACTCACTGTTAGGTTGGTGCTCTTACCGAAAAAATCTTGTGTAAAGTCAATTTCACCCGCTTCATTTTTGGGAGCACCTTCTAAAGGAAGCGTAGTTACACGAAACATTTCACCCGCACCTTCAGCATCACTACTTGTAATAATAGGTGTGTGTAAATATAAAAATCCGCGCTCATTAAAAAACTGGTGCACAGCGAATGCCAATGAATGACGAATGCGAAACACCGACCCAAATGTGTTGGTTCTAAATCGTAAATGTGCTTTTTCTCTTAAAAATTCAAGAGAATGTTTTTTAGGTTGCAGTGGATATTTTTCAGCATCACTATCTCCTAATATTTCTATACTTGTTGCTTTTACTTCTACTGTTTGTCCCTTACCCTGACTCTCTACAACAACACCTTTTACTTTTAATGAAGCGCCTGTTGTAACACGCTTTAATAAGGCTTCATCAAATTCACCCAAACTTGCTACAACTTGTACATTATTATTTGTGCTACCATCGTTCAAGGCTATAAACTGATTGTTACGGAAGGTGCGCACCCATCCCATTACTACTACCTCCGACCCAACTGCACTAGCCGCATCGGTTCCGCTCAATAATTGCTTAATTTTTACTCTTTGGTTGAACATAATCTTAAATTGTACTATTTGGACAGCAAAGATAACCCATAAAAAATTGTTTTTTTATTGAAAAAGGGGTTAACATTGCATTGGAAAGCGACGATTATTGA
>CANGMV010000109.1 GCA_947454745.1 Bacteroidota bacterium
AACGGATTTATAGGTCAAAATTGGTTTTTCTTAATGGGGGCTCCGGATACTTATGAAACAACAGGTATTCCAATTTTAGCACATTGGATATTTCAATTTGCATTTGCTGATACCACTTCAACTATTACTTCGGGTGCGATGATTGGACGTACAAGTTTTAGAGGAGATATTTTATATAGTATTGGGGTAACTGGATTTATTTATCCAATTATTGGTCACTGGGCTTGGGGTCCGGATGGTTGGTTAGCATTAATGGGCACTCCAGGTCATTTCTTGCCAGGATTGGGCCAAGGTTTTAGAGACTTTGCTGGGTCAACAGTGGTACATACGATTGGTGGATTTATTTCATTGGCAGGTGCATTGGTATTAGGGCCTAGAATTGGCAGGGTATTTTTAAGAGATGATAAAGAAAATGGAGGCTTACAACCATCTAATAATTTACCAATGGCTTCGGTAGGTGCATTTATTTTATGGTTTGGATGGTATGGATTTAATCCAGGAAGTACTTTGTCGGCAATGGATATGCAAGGTATTGGTCGTGTTGCTGCGAATACAACTTTAGCTGCTTGTGCGGCCTCATTAGCAGCCATGGTATTGCCTTTATGGTTTGGTCCAAATAAAGGGAAGTTCGACTTAGCTTTTACGATTAATGGTTTATTGGCAGGATTGGTTGCCATTACTTGTCCTTGTTATTGGGTTTCTCCTGCAGGTGCAATTGGTATTGGTTTAGTAGCAGGTATTATTTTGTATTATAGTACTTTGTTGTTAGAACATTATAGAATAGATGATCCAGTTGGTGCAGTTCCAGTGCATGGTATTAATGGTATTTGGGGAACCATTTCATTAGGTTTATTTGCATGCGGACAATATGGTGTAACAGGTCCAACCGGTGCTGATAATAGCGCTCCAGTGAAAGGATTGTTTTATGGAGGGGGATGGGATGTGTTTAAGGCGCAATTAACAGGAAGTGCAATTATTACTATTTCAACATTTGCAGTAGCGTTGATTTTAATGTGGGTAGTGAATCAATTACCACATCCTTGGAAGTTGAGAGTGGAAGCAGAAGCAGAAACAAACCCAGGTGGTTTGGACATCTTCGAACATGGTGTGTCGGCGTATCACACCCAAGAGTAAGTATATATACCTATGGCATATATTGGTTTATTAAGCAAGCAATCAATAAGCGGGCCCCATTTTTATGGGGCCCTATTTTTTTATACGAACTTGATTGAATTAATTATATGATGCCAATTATTCTTTGATTAGTTTAATTAAGAATCCTCCTCCAGGGGCATTATGAATATTTAATACAGATTTATTATTCATTTTTTGACTAGTTATTTCATAATCAGCGGCATATTTATCTGCATTCAATCCGTCTTTACATATAGTTGCAGTATAATTTCCAGCTTCTAAAAAATCGAATTTAATATTTTGATCAATTGCATCCCAATCATTCATGCCAGCTATATACCAATCGTTTCCTTTTCTTCTTGCTGTAATTATATTTTTACTCACTGTTGCGGCTAAAATTTTAGTATCATTCCATCCTGTAGGAATACTACCAAGTAATTCCATAAAAGAGGGTTCCTGATATCCTTGGGATGGATTTCCTGAAAAAATTTGCATAGGGTTGTCGAAAACTACAAACATTGCAAGTTGATGTGATCTTGTGCCGAAGCTAATTGGAGCACCCTCTATATTTCTAAAGCTTGCTTTATTGGCATTATTTAAAAATCCAGGTTCGTAGTCGAATGATCCAGCCAACATGCGTGTAAAGGGCAACGTTAAATCATGGCTTGGTGTTACTTTGGTACTCCAAATATTATATTCCGATCCCATTACACCTTCGCGGGTAATGGCATTTGGATAAGTACGATTAAATCCTTTAGGAGGATAAGCTCCATGGTACATAATCATGATTTTATGTTTAGCACATGCTTTGGCAATAGTTTCATAAAACTGAACTGTTTTCTGATCATCTCTATCTATAAAGTCGGTCATGATAAAATCAATACCCCATTTATTAAATTGATTTAATGCACTATCTAATTGTTTATTCAAAGTAACTGCTGCTGTCCACATGCTAATTTTAATTCCTTTTTCTTTTGCATATGCACTAAGCGTATCCATATTAATGCCGGGGGTAATTTTAAATAAGTCTTTAATATCACTCCAACCTGCGTCCATCATTATTCGATCAAATCCAAATCTTTTTGCAAAATCTATGTAATATTTATATGTTGCAGTATTAATACCTGGTTTAAACGGAATATTAAATAAGTTGATGTTAATAATCCATTCGTCTGTTCCTTTTCCAGAATGCACCCAGCTTACATCACCAATTTTATTGGGGGTAGCTAATTGATACACTAAATCATTGTTTGGCAAATCCTTATCTTCTGGTGCAATCATCATAATACGCCAAGGATATGTTCTTTTGCCTGCAACATGTGCAATATAATTTTCTCTTTTTGAAACAAGTGTTTCAGGGTACAATTCATTTGTAGTAAATTCTTGTGCAGGATAGGGAGCAAATTTTCCCTGCAATGCATTTGCGCCAGTTCCTTGTAAAAACATGCCAGGGTAATCTAATAAGTCCGATTCTGTAATAGCTATTTTTGGACTATTTGTTGGGGCTAATAAAACTGGATTGTAGGCAAGATCATTGCTTGTTAAGCTATCCAATTTTAATAACGGATATGCTTCCTCATAGCTGGTATGGAATATGTCGCTATCCTCTCTTTTGTGAATAATGGGTAGCCATCCTTCAGTCGCATTTGCAAAATTAAACTGAGCTGTTTCATTTTGAATATAAATACTGTCTTGAAACGAAGTGCCTATTCGATAAGCAACGCCATTATCATAGGCCCTGAAATGAAGTGAGTAGTGCCCTTTAAATTGTATAATTAATTCATTGTAATTATCTAAAATATTTTTTCTACGCTCAGATACAGGTACTTGAATATTTGAGTTTACAGTGTTGCGGGTTAATGAAGTAATACTTTGTGATATATTTGATAAACTTTGTTTCCCTGCAATGACGAGGTCAATTTTGTTGTTTACTAAAATCGTATTACCCTTATATTGAACGCTATACTTAAGCCCTTTTATATTTTGTATAAGCACACTAATTTCACCGTTGGGTGAAATTAGTGTAAGTGCATCCTTTATTTTAATTGGACGAGTATAAGCAACTAATCCACAAGTGAAAAAAACAATAAATAAAGATATCTTTTTCATAGAATTAATCTTTCCAACGCCATTCGCCTGCAATCGTTAATGGTTCTTTTAAATTGTTCTTGATTAAAAATAATCTAGTTTCTTCGTCGGTAAAATGTTTTGCTTCTATTTTTTTTGCATCTGCAATACCATACAATAACATAGTGTTAAATCTTACCGTGTTGCGCATTCCTTTATCTTCCACTAAACTAAATACATCGCAATCGGCATGATAACAAGGGCCTGCACCCTTTGGTAATGAACCACCAGCTGCTCCACCAGTAGGCACGCCATTTAACATGAAGGGTTGGTGATCACTATGTAATCCAGCACCCACTGTAAATGTATTTTTAAAATTGGTGTCTAACTGATGCGCAATCGAGCCAATAGATTCAAACAAGGATTTACTTTCTGCTGAACTAGTTGCATATCCTTTTGGATCATTCGTCATATCGTAGTTTAACATGTACCTTATTTGGTCAATACTTTTATCTTTAATGGCAGCATCCACATACGCTCTTGAACCTAACAAACCTTCTTCCTCGCCCATAAACATTACAAAGTCGATCGTACGCTCTGGTTGTAAGTGCAAGGCTTTAAAAGTGCGTGCCATATCTAAAACCGAAAAAGAGCCAATGCCATTGTCCATCGCACCTGTTGCTAAATCCCAGCTATCTAAATGACCACCCACTACAACTTTTTCATTGGGTAGGCGTTTCCCTTTAATCGTTGCCACCACGTTGCGCGCCTTAATTAAGCCAGAGTGATTGGTCATTAATATATGACTAAATAAAGGGCTTGTTTTTATCTTTTCTTTTAATGCAAGTCCGTCTTCCTTTCCAATACAAACTGCAGGAATAGGAATCAGTTTTCCTGTTACTGAGGCAGTACCTGTTAATAGAACACCTTTGTCGGCCGTATTAATTACAATAATTCCTTTGGCGCCATACTTGGTTGCGATCGCGGTTTTTTCGGAACGATGTAAATTAGGCGTGCCAGCTTTAGAGCCTGGCAAAGTACCTAAATAAACAAGGGCAATTTTACCATTTACTTTTCCTGGATTTGCGGCATAATCTTCTTCAACTCCATTACCCATATCTACCACTTCCAAACTAATGTCGGCATTTACTGGAGAATGCGCTAAGGAGACCGATTTGACATTTTGTAATGCATTAACTTTATCTCCTATGCTTACTTGGAGCGTACCTCGGCTCCAACTTTCCACTTCGAAGGGTTGAAATCGAACATTGCTAAATCCATACGATTTTAAAAGATCATAAGCATACTGTTCGGCTTTCTTTCCATTCTCGGAACCGGTGAGTCGATGACCGATTGTTTCAGAGGCTATTTTTAAAGAAGTATAGGCATTTGAATTGTTTAAAACTTCGGTATTTATTTTGCCAAAAATGCTAGCCCATTCAGGCTTTGCTTGGGCTTTTACTTGGTTAAAAACAAATAAGGAAAATAAGCCAGACAGCAGTAACGTCTTTTTCATATTGGGTATACTTTAAAAGCTAATTTATGCAATATTTAGTTGTAATTTTAAGATAAATAATAATATCATGTTTCTAATCATTTTAGGGATCATCCTGTTTTTTGCCGCTAAGTCGGTTCAAAAATTGAATCTTCCTATTTCTCAACATACGGGAGTCATTCGTTTAGTAGGGCTTGTAATT